>NZ_PGUB01000006.1:0-81839 GCF_002924285.1 Aquimarina sp. I32.4
CTTTTTTAGCTTTTAGGTAATCCGCTACCCTAAAACGAATCAATTCCTGAGCTTCTTGACTGTGTCTTTTTTTATTTCTTCTTCTCACAACCTAAAAATAAGGATTTTTAAAACAAAAGATAAACTAATTTATGCTCTTATTAATAACACAATATTACCATGGGTGCATACAGCAATAAGCAATGCTAAGAGATTGCTACTTGATGTACATCATAGAATAGATGATGATTTTCTTCAAAACTATCTAAATGAATACTGCTTTAAGTTTAATCGAAGGTATTTTGATAATATTTTCGATAGACTGATGGTCGCAGCTGTATCTAATAGATGGAATTATCTTGGGGGAGAAAACGGATAAGCATATAATTATATAATAGAGAGGAGTGCTGTTTAGTGTATCCTTCTGTGTAAAACCATAAAAATGAAATTAGCAACAATAAAAAATAATACCAGAGATGGTCAGTTAATTGTAGTAAACAAAGCGTTAACCAAAGCTGTAAAAGTTCCTGAGATAGCTCAAACAATGCAAGGAGCATTAGATAATTGGGGTGCTATTGCGCATCAATTAGAAAAAGTATATAAACAATTGCAAAATGATGAGTTGTCTGATGTTTTTGATTTTAATTCATCAGAAGCAATGGCAGCTATTCCCAGAGCATATCATTGGGCAGATGGCAGTGCTTATGTTACCCATGTAGAATTGGTAAGAAAAGCAAGAAATGCAGAATTGCCAAAAACTTTCTGGACTGACCCTTTGATGTATATGGGGGCTTCAGATGCATTTATAGGAGCAAATGATGATATTGAAATTGAGAATGAAGAATGGGGAATTGATTTTGAATCAGAAGTAGCTATAATAACAGACGATGTTCCTGCAGGAGTAAATGCAAAAAATGCACAAAACCATATCAAGCTTATTGCAATTATTAATGACGTTTCTTTGAGGAATTTGATTCCTAACGAGTTATCTAAGCAATTTGGGTTTTATCAATCAAAACCATGGACTACATTTTCTCCAGTAGTAGTAACTCCTGATGAATTAGAAGATGCTTGGGATGGGGGAAAGGTTCATTTACCACTTATTTCTACATTAAACTCTAAAATTATAGGAACTCCTAATGCAGGCGTTGATATGACATTTGATTTTGGTCAATTGATTGCTCATGCAGCCAAATCTCGATCGTTGATGGCAGGCTCTGTAATAGGATCTGGTACAGTTGCAAATCAAGGAAGTCCTAATGGATCTAGTTGCCTTGCTGAAATTAGGTGTCTTGAAATTATAAAAGATGGGAAACCCACAACTCCTTTTATGAGTTTTGGAGATCGTATAGAGATTGAAATGAAAAATAATCAAGGAAAAACTATTTTTGGAAAAATAGATCAGGTAGTAAAGCAATATGAGCCTATAAATTAAACGAGTTTTTTAATATATAATCTTGCTTGGGTTTTTTGAAAAATACGATTTTTATTAACTGTAATGGGTTTTTAGTTTTTTGAGAAAAATGTAATCTTTAACGACCTCAGTATAAATTTTTGTTAAAATTCATAATAAAAAAACGTTTTCGTTTGATAATTATTCAAAAAAAGTGCAATTTTGCAAATAGAGGTGGAGTGGTTACCGCCTATATCTAATAACAATAATTATTCTCATAATTTAAGTTTTTAGTTGGTTAATAAAAGTAAAAGAGAGAGCTGTGGTGGCTCTCTTTTTGTTTTTATGTTTTAAATTTAATAATAATATTAGTTTTTATCTCTTCACATTAAATGTTATTTTTGGAATGGATATTGTAATTATATATAACCAATGAATATATAAATCGAATAATAACAATGCCCCCATACTATGAAAAAGTATATTTTTACATTACTTTTAGGAATAAGTGCCATGACTGTTTCTTCTCAAAAAAACCATAAAGCGTTTGATGCAGGAGAATGGTTCAAATTTAGAATTCATTACGGTCTTTTTACAGCAAGTTATGCAACCCTAGAAATTAAAGATGAAAAATTAAACGGTGTACCAGTACATCATATAATCGGGACTGGTAAATCATCTGGTATTTTAAGCGTATTTTTTAAAGTAGAAGACTATTACGAAACTTATATTGATAGAAAAGAAGTAAAGCCATATCGTTTTATCAGAAAGATAAATGAAGGAGGACATACCAAGGATATAGAAATCAACTTTGATTATAAAGGAAATAAAGCAAGGGTGTTTAATAAAAAATATAATACCAAAAAATCTTTTGCGATTAAGCCTGGAGTACAAGATATGATGTCTTCGTTTTATTACTTACGTAATAATATCAATACATCTTCTCTGAAAAAAGGAGATGAACAATATGTAAATATGTTTTTTGATAATGAAAACTATCGATTTAAGTTAAAGTTTTTAGGAAGAGAAGTTATTAAAACTAAAATGGGTAAAATTGCATGTTTAAAATTTAGACCTTATGTTCAGGCAGAAAGGATTTTTAAAGAAGAAGAAAGTATGACCGTGTGGGTAAGTGATGATGATAATCGAATGCCTGTAAGAATAAAAGCAGATATACTAGTAGGTTCTATAAAAGCAGATTTAGATGCCTTCAAAGGGCTGAAACACCCGTTTAAAATTATAGTAGATTAATGAATGAATCTATAAAACCAGAGATTGCCGAAAAAATAAAGCAATTAGAAAAAAAATTTAAAAATTCTGGCCAGAATCTGGGCTCATACCTAGATGGTCTTCTTCATGACCGATACCTTACCTATTGGGATTACATCCATCTAGATACATTATTGAGTTTGCAAATACCCAGAACTCATTTTCCAGATGAAGAGATATTTATTACATATCACCAGATTACAGAATTGTATTTTAAACTTATTATACATGAGTTAAAGCAAATCATTGATGATAAGTTGCAAACAGCTACATTTTTTATATCAAAAATAGAAAGAGTAAATCGCTATTTTAACGTTTTAATTAATTCTTTTGATGTGATGATCAAAGGGATGGATAAAGAGCAATTTCTCAAATATAGAATGTCCCTTTTACCAGCTAGTGGTTTTCAATCAGTACAATTTAGATTAATCGAGATTTATTCAACTCCTTTGGTACATTTGGTGAGTTCTAAAGAAAGAAATCAATTTTCTGAAAAAGATGAACTAGAAGAAGTGTTCGAACATTTATACTGGAAATCTGGTGCTACAGATAAAGATACAGGTGAAAAAACACTAACTCTCAAACAATTTGAATATAGGTATACACCAAGAATGATGCGTATTGCACAGCAAGTGCAGCACAGTACTATTTTTCATAAGTATCAGGAGCTTCCCGAAAAAGAACGAAATAATAGTCATCTTATAGAAGCATTACGTACTTTTGACACTAATGTGAATATTAATTGGTTATTAATGCATATGGGTGCAGCTTATAGATATCTCAGTAAAGGAAAAGGAGAGGTTAAAGCTACTGGAGGAACCAACTGGAAAAGTTTTTTGCCTCCAAGTTTTCAGAGAATCATGTTTTTTCCTAATCTTTGGAGTGAAGAAGAGAAAGAGAATTGGGGCCAACAATGGGTAACCCATCAATTTAATACCACAAAATAAATAATTGTCAGTTGAAACAAATAGGTTACTTACTACTAGTTATGGTAGTATTATTTTCATGTAAAAAAGAAAAAAAAGAAATAATGAATGGTGTTCCTGAGCTTGTGCAGGAAGAAAAAGCACCACCTGTTATTAAAGAGTTTGGATATGTTCTAAATGATTTTAATGTAGTAAGAGATACCATACGATCAGGAGATAGTTTTGGTGCAATTATGGATTTCCACGGCATAGGTACAGCAAAGGTTTTTGAGATAACCAATGCAATTAAAGACACGTTTAATGTAGCGAGAATAAAAGCAGGAAAACCATATACGCTTCTTAAATCAAAAGACACGACAGATAAAGTGCAGGTTTTTGTTTATCAAGATAATAAGATAGATTATACAGTAATTGATTTAAGAGATAGTATAAGTGCCAGAAAAAATAAAAAACCAGTTGCACTCGTAGAAAAAGTTGCTTCAGGGACCATAAATAGTAGTCTGATGCAAACCTTTGATGATATGGACCTTAATTTTCTGGTAGCATATAATATGGCAGATATCTATGCTTGGACAATAGATTTTACAAGACTACAGGCAGGAGATAGGTTTAAGGTGGTTTATACAGAACGTTTTATAGATGATTCAATTCCTGCTGGAGTTGACCAGATTAAAGCATCGTATTTTGAACATCGCGGAAAATCTATCTATGCATTTAGGTTTATGGATGATTCTATTAATAAGTCGATGGATTACTTTGATGAGAAAGCTAATAATTTGCGAAGAGCATTTCTTACAGCACCTGTAAAATTCAGTAGAATTTCTTCTAGGTATAATCTCAAAAGAAGAATCAAGTATTATGGTAACAAAATTAGACCACATAGAGGAACCGATTTTGCAGCACCAGTAGGCACACCTATTTTAGCAACATCAGATGGTATCGTAACCAAATCCGAACGAAAAGGAGGAAATGGTAAATACGTAAAGATAAGACACAATGCAACCTATGATACGCAATATTTACATATGAGTAAACAAGCTGTAAAAGTAGGCCAATTTGTAAAACAAGGAGATGTGATAGGGTATATTGGTATGACAGGTAATACCAGTGGCCCTCATGTATGTTATAGGTTTTGGAAAAACGGAAAAGAAGTAGATCCTTTTAGAGAAGATCTTCCTGCATCAAAACCATTAGCAGATAGCCTAAGAACAGGTTTTTATAATCACATAAAACCATTAAGAACACAGCTAGACAGTATATTGTTTAAACCAGAAAAACCAAAAAAACCAGAAGAAATTTTATAACCATGTCACTACCAACTATAAATCCTACCACCACAAAAGCTTGGCAAGACTTAAAGTCACATTATGAAACGATAAAACATGCTCATCTCAAGGATCTTTTTAAGCAAGACCCTGAGCGTGCAAATGTTTTTTCTATTGCTTGGCAAGATTTTTATATTGACTACTCCAAAAACAGAATAGATAGTACAACCAAGAAACTGTTGTTGGACCTTGCGGACCAAACAGGTCTTAAAGAAGCCATACAGCATTATTTTGAAGGAAGTGTTATTAATGAAACAGAAGAAAGGGCAGTTTTACATACAGCACTTAGAACTCCATCAACACATGAGATTATTGTTGATGGTAAAAATATTATCCCAGAAATTACAGATGTAAAAGAAAAGATAAAAACGTTTAGTGATCAAGTCATTTCAGGAGCCCTTACAGGGTATACAGGCAAAGCGTTTACGGATATTGTAAACATAGGAATAGGAGGATCTGATCTTGGTCCTGCTATGATTACAGAATCTTTGGCTTATTATCAGAATCACTTGACTACACATTTTATCTCTAATGTAGATGGAGATCATGTACACCAAAGCTTAAAAAAATTAAACCCTGAAACTACTTTGTTTGTGGTAGTTTCTAAGACCTTTTCTACACAAGAAACCTTATCCAATGCAACTACAGCAAGAGAGTGGTTTGTTAAAAAAGCACCAAAAGAAGCAGTTGGTCAGCATTTTGTAGCGGTATCCAGTAATGTAGCTAATGTTACCAATTTTGGAATTGCTCAAGAAAATATTTTCCCTTTGTGGGATTGGGTAGGTGGTCGTTTTTCATTATGGAGTGCCGTTGGATTATCTATAAGTTTGACTGTAGGGTATGAACATTTTGAAGGATTGCTAAAAGGAGCTTGCGAAATGGATAAACATTTCAAGGGCACTCCTTTTGAAGAGAATATATCCGTTATTCTTGGGTTGATAAGTGTTTGGTATAATAATTTCTTTGAGGCAGAGAGCGAAGCTATTATTCCTTACTCTCAATATTTGCATAGATTACCTGCGTATTTACAACAAGGTATTATGGAGAGTAATGGAAAAAGTATAGACCGTAATGGAAACCCTGTGGATTATCAAACCGGTACAATTATCTGGGGTGAGCCAGGAACAAATGCGCAACATGCATTTTTTCAATTAATTCATCAAGGAACGAAATTGATTCCTGCAGAGTTTATAGGATTTAAACATTCTTTATTCCAAGATCAGAGCCATCAGGATAAATTAATGGCAAATTTCTTTGCACAGACAGAAGCCTTGATGAATGGTAAAACAGAAGAAGAAGTACTCGTTGACTTGAAAAGTAAAGATTTGTCTGAAGATAAACTCAAGCAATTAATGCCATTCAAAGTTTTTGAAGGAAATAAACCTACTACAACTCTTTTGATTGATAAACTTACTCCTAAAAGCTTGGGTGCATTGGTAGCAATGTATGAACAACGCATTTTTGTTCAAGGAGTTATTTGGAATATCTTTAGTTATGATCAATGGGGTGTAGAGCTAGGTAAGCAACTAGCAGCCACAATACTTTCTGAAATAGATACTGGTAAGATTGAAAAGCATGATGCATCTACAAGTGAGCTGTTAAAGCGTTATACTAATTCTTAATTGAAATAACCGTGATCTGAATTGAATTGTTTTTTAGTTTAGGCAAAAAATAAAATACAACTAGTATAAGACCTCGCAAGTTATTTGAAATAACAAAACGAGGTTTTTTTTGGGGATTGCCTTAGAGTATTTTAATAGATCGCTGTTATTTTTCTGAAAACCATATTATTGCTCCAATAATAGCCGCTATAAATAATACGAAGAAAAATATTTTCCAAAAAGAATACGGTCTACTTCCAGAAATAGCTCCTGTTTGACCATTGATAAAAAAATTATACTTTTTGCTATTAAATCGATATGCACTTATGTAGACAGGAAGAAGAATATGTTTAAAAGTTTCTTGACTTAAACTCATGTCAATATGATGCACCCTTTGAGTGTCTCCCCCGATATCTTGTCGAGTCCAAGTATCGGCAATACGTTCAGCTTCTTTTGTAGAAGACAGGTGACCATCTTTGAGTGGTATTGTATATTTTTCGGTAACAAAACCAGCTAAGAATCCTGTATTGAAGGATTCTAGTAAATTTAGATTCCAATTTGATATTTTTTTAGGAATAGGGTTTTTATTTTGATGAGATGCTTTTATTAAGGTATCATCAACAAAACCAGTAATGTTTCCGCTGGCAGAAGACCATCTGGTTCTGCGTTCTCTTCGGGTTTTTGAAACCTGTTTACCATTTATAGTTGTTGTATAGGGTACATTGACATAATAATAGTCTCCTCGTTCTCCTCTATAGTTGGCGTATAACTGGGCATCAAAAGTCCAGTATGGTAAGTATAGCCCTTTGGTATTTTGTGGGTCTAGAGTAGCTTTTTTGAGGTTATTAGGAGCAAACCATAAACCTTTTACCCATTTTGAAAAAATTTGATGGGATTTTTTTTGATCAAATTGAAAAGGGAGTATCGCTCCAGGTAGAATCCAATCTTCCTTATAAGCATCTTCTATAATTAGAGGCATCGTACAATAAACACAATGCAAAGATTTATAATTTTCTTCAATATGTTGATTTGCGCCACAATTTTTACAATGTAACATCATGATTTCCTCAGAATGAGATTGAGATCCCATTTCTTGTAGATAAGGTTTAAGTTCTAATTCTTGAAAGCCATCAGTAGCGTGTGTGATTTCTTCATGATGACCACAATATTCGCAGGTAATATGTTTAGTTCCAGGTTTGTATTTTAATTCTGCACCACAATTGGTGCAGGATTTTTTATGTTCTGAAACTGCTTTTTGTTCTTTTTGTTCCATGTACGTATCGCAAGTCTTATAAAAACGACTAGTTTATACACTGTATAAGTTTGTCAAAGATATTCTTTGATATTTTACAAAATCTTGATGTGTTCAGCTATAAGCTGAGTTTTTTATTCTAAATACTATAAATTAGTTACCTGGTAAAGGAGGAGGTGTGTTTCCGCCAAGAAATGATTTTAACTCTTCTATATCTTTTAGAGCAGTCCAATTACTCATTCCTTGTTTCCAGATCAGAGAATCTTTATTAATAGTTCTGTTTGCAAATAATACTTTTAATTGTTCAAAAGATGCTGGTCCTGCTTGTTGTTCGTTATGTGCATAAAAATACTGCACTTGCACTGGCATTGGTGGTGGGGTTATTGGAGCTGCTTGTTGAGGAGTGTGTGCTTGTTGTTGTCCTGCCGTTGGGCTCATCATACCACCCATTTGCTGTGCAAGAACAAATCCCATTCCCATTCCCATTCCAGCACCTGCAGTTCCTCCTTCATTGGCTGCTGCTGCTTCAATAGCTTTTGCTGTTTTAAACTTGGTTAATTTATCCAAGTCTAGCTTATCAATTCTGCTGTATTCAAAAATTTCTTTTTTCAGCTCTTCTGGCATAGAGACATTCTCGATAAAGAATTTTTCCAGAGAAATACCAACTGAGTTGAATTCAGGTTGCATTACCTCGCGGCAAGTATCTGATAATTCTGTAGTATTGGCTGCATAGAGTTCAATAGGTAAATTAGCCTCACCAATAGTATCTGTAAAACGTGTAGAGATTAAACTTTTAAGATGCTCGTTGATCTCAAAGTTGGTAAAATTGGCATCAGTTCCTACAATATCTACAATAAATTTTCCTGCATCATTGATTTTAAAAGCGTATGTTCCGAATGCACGAATTTCTACCAATCCAAAACGATCATCATTTAGAGTGATTGGGTTTTTTGTACCCCATTTTTCATCTGTAAACAAATGAGTGTTTACAAAATATACTTCTGCTTTAAAAGGGCTGTTGAAACCATATTTCCATCCTTTTAATGTGGTTAGAATAGGAAGGTTTTGTGTGTTTAGTGTATATGTTCCAGGTGTAAAAACATCTGCGAGTTGTCCCTCGTTTATAAAGACTGCAGTTTGTCCTTCTCTTACAATAAGCTTTGCGTCGTTTTTAATTTCATTTTGATATCGTTCAAACCTATGTACGATAGTATTATCTGTATAGTCTAACCACTCTATAATATCTATAAATTCATGGTTAAGCTTCTTCTTTATTTCGTCAAAAATTCCCATTGATGAGTTGATTTTAAATTTGTGTTTTTAAAACTACAAAATAGATTGGTCGAAGAAAAATATTTTTGAGTTAATTATACCAAATTGGTATTACATCATTTTCATTGTGAATAGGTCATGAGTGATGTAACTTACATCTTATCTGATATAAGGAAGTTCTTTTTTATAAGACGAAGTGTGTAGTTCTGTTTCTATAATAGTTGGATTGATTTTGAGTTTATTTTCCCTATAAATGAACCTTTTCTTTGATAATTATAAACACCAAAGAAAAAGCTAGTAAGCTATAGGTTAAAAATTTAATTGTTGTTTTCATGATTTTTGGTTTTTGTCATTTACAACATTATATCAATAGTTGTGCCTTTTTGTTACCTTTTTATTTCTTAATTCCTTCCGTTTTCATCAGGATATAATTGATAAACAGGGTCGCTTTGCCAAAACTTTTTAGTGTTAATATCCATTATAGTTAGCGCCCCTTTAAATGCAGCTCCTGTATCTATATTCCAGATACAATTTGCTTGTACTGGAGCAGTTTTATTAATTCTTGTTACAGGTGTATGGCCAATATAAATTTCGTCAAAAAGTAATAATCTCTTTGGGTATTTTGGACTGTTTTTTTTGAGCGTAGGGTCTATTGCAAGTGCAGTTTCCCATAGCGTTCTATCCCAATAAAAAGATTCATCAAAATATTCTCGATGTGGTCCATGAATACTGGTAAACCCAGCATGAAGGAACAGCCGATTATGATTGTCGACATGGTAATTAATAAGGTTCTTATAAAAATCAAGATGAATATCGATTTCTTCTTGAGATAGTTTTGCGTATGAATCTATTGTTGCTTGTCCGCCATGTTCAACCCAATCAGGATTATATGTTTTTTTGGTTAACCAAGTATAGCAAAGATCATCATGATTTCCTTTGATGAATATGCAATTATGAGAAGTATTGAGTTGTATTAAAAATGAAACTAATTCAGCACTATGACTCCAGCCATCTACATAATCTCCCAAAAAAAGTAAGGTGTCATCTTGGGTAACTTTTGCTCTTTTGAGTATTTGCTGTAAGGCATTCAAAGCGCCGTGCATATCTCCAATGACTAAAATTCTTCCCATAATATGAGTTTGCTAATTTATTGATTACTAATAATTGTTATATTTTGTTTAATTGTATCTAACTTTTCTTAAGATTCGCATACTTTCTTTGTAAAGAGAATATGCAGTATCATTATGTGCTTTTAGATACGGTTTTGCTTCTTCTAGCCTCTCCTTTGCTTCATGAAAATCATTAAAGTAGCATATTAGGTATGTAGCAGGAAGATTGATAATATCTTTCTCATCATTTTTAGATAATAAACTGTTATTTTTCAATTTTTCTATTAAGCTATTATTACTGTTGTAAAGGTGATGCAATGTTTTTCGATCAAATTGAGGAGGCTCAAATAGAAGTTTATTTTCGATATCATAACTTGCATTATCCTTAAAAGTGATTGTTACTTCTTCCAGAGGGTAATATGCAAAGTTATCTTGTAACCCCAATTGTACGTATTCAATAATTTTGAACTGGTCGTTGGTTAATGATATACTTACTTCATCTAGTTCTGAATAAAATAATTTAACCTGTTCATTAATTAATTCAATGTCAACTCTAGAATAATAGGTTTCTTCATTTTGTCTTTTTTCTTTTCCTGCCCAACAAACTACAAAGTATTCCTTGAAAACCCGATATGTAGGATTATAGTCGGTTCTTGAGTTCATGAAATCAAAAACTCCATCAAGTGTAAGTTCGATATTATTTTGTGCATGACTCTCTATAGCATTTACTATTTCTGAGTTAACATCTTTGATTTCGATATCAAAAACTTTAGGCATGCTGATACTACCATCTCTAAAAAAGACACTACCACCATAATATTTCCATATGTTTTTGCGAAGAGAACAAAGTTTACCTCCTTGAGGACGAATTGTTACCAATCCAACAACTTTGTCTGAGGGAAGATGAGGAAATGGGATATTCTCATAGGACACATTAGGGGGGTTATCTAAATAGGCATTGACCAGATTTTGGATTTTGCTATCATCAAAAAAATCTACCCCAGGTATTCTATTATCTTCATCTTCAACACCAATTACGATATAAGAGTTGTTTTTTGGGTTAGAATTGGCAAGGGCACAAATGTGTTTCAGGAGTTTGGCTTTGCCATCTTTTTCGCCAATATTAAGTTTACGCTTCTTGTCATAAAAACTATTTTCGTCATTATGTGCCAGTAAATTTTTAATGAGAAGGCGTTTATTAATCATTCCTTTTTTATGAATAATAGTTTAAGTTTTTCTCCAACATAAACTTAGCTATTTTTATTGGGCCTGCAATGTGATAAGAATAAAGAATTATTATATTTTTTTGGTTACTATTGTACTACTTGCTTGTGCTGTAGGAAATACAATAAGATCAGCAATATTCACATGGTATGGTCTGGTAACTACAAAGGAAATAATGTCAGCTATATCTTTTGGAAGAAGAGGAGTATATCCTTTGTATACATTATCTGCTTTTTGGTCATCTCCTTTGAATCGCACATTGCTAAACTCTGTTTCTACTAGCCCTGGATGAATAGCTCCTACCCGAATACCGTGTTGATTGAGGTCTATACGCATTCCTTTGTTTATTGCATCTACAGCATGTTTGCTGGCGCAATAAACATTACCATTTGGATACACTTCTTTTCCTGCAATTGAACCAATATTAATGATATGACCAGATTTATGTTTGATCATTTTTGGGATAACAGCTTTAGAAACATATAAGAGTCCTTTTACATTAATATCCATCATAGCATCCCAATCATCAAGATTTCCATCTTGAATGGAGCTAAGTCCATGTGCATTTCCTGCATTATTGATCAAAATATCAACTTTTCTAAATTCTACGGGGAGGTTTTCTATTGCAGAGAAAACATCGCCTTTGTCTCTCACATCAAAACAAAGTGTATGTACTGAGACAGTTTTGCTAAGTTCTTTTTGCAAGTCAGTTAATCGATTTTGTCGACGCCCACAAAGAATAAGGTTAATATTGTGTTTTGCCAACGCTATCGCAGTAGATTTTCCGATCCCACTTGTAGCCCCTGTTATTAATGCTGTCTTCATAATTATATTATTGTGTTTTATATTATGGTATATGTTTTTTAATTTTAACAATAAATCACATGATGCTTTCTCTGGATACACCATAATCTTGATTTTTTCAAATACTGTAAAGTAATTGAAAAGAAAAAAGGTCTAATTACATTAGAAAATAATATTTCTTTAATTGTTGTGAAAAATGCAACACCTTTACAAGAGATACGTCTTTTTGTATACTCATCATAAAAAAAATGATAAAAATCAGTATGTCTAATTTTTTGTAAAAGTAGTTTAAAGATACTTCAAATTTTGTATCTGATATGAATATTTGAAAGTACATTTAACCAAGAATTAACAAGAGAATGAAAAATATTTCGACAATTTGCAATGTTGGATTAGTAGTATTAAATTCACGCCTTTAAAAAAAATAAAAATAGATGGAAGAGAACAGTTCTATTGATATTGCTTCAATCAACCAGAAGATAGAAAAAGAGTCTGCATTTGTAGATTTACTTACTTTAGAAATGAATAAAGTAATTGTAGGTCAAAAACACATGGTTGAGCGTTTACTTATTGGGTTATTAGGTCAAGGTCACATTCTGTTAGAAGGAGTTCCTGGATTGGCAAAAACATTGGCAATTAATACATTGTCAAAAGCTGTTCATGGTAGCTTTAGTAGAATACAGTTTACTCCAGATTTACTGCCAGCAGATGTAGTTGGAACTCTTATCTTTAATATGAAAGAGAATGATTTTTCGATTAAGAAAGGGCCTATTTTCGCTAATTTTGTTTTGGCAGATGAAATAAACCGTGCTCCTGCAAAAGTACAGAGTGCTTTACTAGAAGCAATGCAAGAAAAACAAGTTACTATTGGGGATGAAACATTTATATTAGATAAGCCTTTTCTAGTAATGGCGACACAAAATCCAGTAGAACAAGAAGGTACTTATCCTTTGCCAGAAGCTCAGGTAGACCGTTTTATGCTAAAGACAGTTATTGATTATCCAAAACTGGCAGAAGAACAATTGATTGTTCGTGCTAACCTCAAAGGGTCTTTTGAAAAAGTAAACCCTGTTGTTTCTATAGAACAAATTCTTAGAGCACAGAGTGCAGTAAGAGAGGTGTACATGGATGAAAAGATAGAGAAATATATTCTTGATATTATTTTTGCCACTCGTTATCCTGAAAAATATGGTCTAGAAGAACTAAAACCATTGATCAATTTTGGAGCATCTCCTCGTGGTAGTATTAATATGGCAACAGCAGCAAAATGTTATGCATTTATTAAACGAAGAGGGTATGTAATTCCAGAAGATGTACGTGCAATAATTCATGATGTACTTAGGCATAGAATAGGAATTACCTATGAGGCCGAGGCAGAAAACATAACTTCTGAAGATATTATCAATAAGATAGTAAACGAAATTGAAGTGCCATAGTAATAAATTGTTTGAAGTTCTTTTCGTTTTAGGAATTTAAGACCTAAAGCTAAAAATATTCACAAAGTGAAGAAACCCAAAGCAAAATTATGGATACTAAGGAGTTATTAAAAAAAGTTAGAAAAATCGAGATCAAAACTCGTCGTTTGAGCGACCATGTTTTTGGAGGAGAGTATCATTCTACCTTCAAAGGTAGAGGGATGACTTTTAGTGAAGTACGACAGTATCAATTTGGCGATGATGTTCGTAATATAGATTGGAATGTGACAGCTCGTTACAATGAGCCTTACATAAAAGTGTTTGAAGAAGAACGAGAACTCACCATGATGCTTATGGTAGATGTTTCGGGTTCGCAATTTTTTGGTACTCAAGAACAATTTAAGAAAGGTATTGTTACAGAAATTGCCGCAACTTTGGCTTTTTCTGCTACTCAGAATAATGATAAGATTGGTTTGATTTTATTTACTGACTCAATAGAATTATTTATTCCTCCAAAAAAAGGAAGGTCTCATGTGCTTAGAATTATAAGAGAATTACTAGAATTTGAGCCTAAAAGTAAAAAAACCAATATTACTCAAGCCTTAAAGTTTTTGTCTAATGTGATGAAAAAGAAAGCGATAGTCTTTGTGTTATCTGATTTTCTCGCAGATGATTACCAGCATACTTTAAAAATTACAGGTGGAAAACACGATGTTACGGGAATTAGAGTTTATGATAGAAGAGAAGAGGAAATTCCTAATTTGGGAATGGTACAAATGGAGGATGAAGAAACAGGAGAGCTTTTATTAGTAAATACTGCTTCAAAAAACACACGAATCAATTACAGTAAGTATTATCAAGAAAGAGTAGATTATTTTAGAGATAGTTTTACAAGAAGTGGATCAGGTTTTTTGAGCAGCAGGATTGATGAGAGTTATGTGAAGAAGTTATTAGGTTATTTTAAAAGAAGAGGATAAGGATATTTTAAGAATGACGAATTACGAGTTACAACAAGAAAAGAGAAGTATACAGCCAGGAATTCTTAAGAATTTGATCTGGGTGGTGTTCTTGGTCTTTTGTGGATCAGGAATTTCTGCCCAAGTTTCTGCAACAATCGATTCTACTATAATAAAAATAGGAGAAGAGATCAGGTATAAAATGAAGGTTGAAGTAGACACTACTCAAATCGTAGTTTTTCCTGAGGGATCAACCTTTACTCCATTAGAAGTTATTGAATCTAAAAAAATAGATACCTCAAAAAATGGTAAAAAAATTTACCTTACCAAAGAATATGCATTAACACAATTTGATTCAGGACATTATACGATTCCTAGACAAAAAGTAATTGTTGGTGATAAGGTGTTTTTTACAGATTCTTTGAAGGTAGAGGTGCATGATGTATTAGTAGACACTACCAAACAGAAACTATATGAGATTAAGCCGTTGATACATGTAGAAGCAGTGCTTCCTACTAGTTCAAAAAGTTGGGTTTTATGGGTTGTCGCAGGATTATTCCTATTAGGAGTAATTATATTTTTTGTATTGAGAAAGAAGAAACGTATTGCAAAGAAAGAAGAACAATTGCCTCCTTATGAACGAGCAATATTAACACTTCAGAAAATAGATGAATCTAAATTGTTAGAAAAAGATTCACATAAGGAGTATTATTCACAGTTAAGTGATACCGCACGTAAATATATTGATGAAGAGGTATATGATCATGCAATGGAGAGTACGACTGATGAGTTGATTGAGCGATTAGACGAAGAAATAAGATCAGGAGTTCTTGATTTGGATAAATCAACTATAGAAGATCTGAAAAAGGTGTTGAAAACAGCTGATATGGCTAAATTTGCAAAATCAAAACCCGATGTCATAACAGCAAAAGCAGATCGCAATGTAATAGAGCAAGTAATTAATAAAACAAAAAATGCGATTCCAGAACCAACAGAAGAAGAGTTATTAGTAGATGAAGAGTACAGAAAATCTGTGGCTAATAAAAGACGTAAAAAACAAATTCTATTTGGTAGTTTAGGATTGGTATCGATACTTGCAATTGGTCTAGTGGTTATTATACTTGTAAAAGGATATCATGAGGTTGTAGATACTGTATTTAATCATCCAGTAAAAGAACTTGCAGAAAGTGATTGGGTAAATAGTGCTTATGGATCACCACCTGTTACTATCTCTACTCCAAAAGTCTTAATTCGTAATAAATATAAATTAACAGATAGGCAAAACCATATTCTTAAAGGTAATTCAACTTTTATATATGGCGGGTTGACAGAAGATTTTTATGCTGCTGTAAGTACGATGCGTGTCGATGGTCGTGAGAATCAAGAGATAAAAATAGAAATTGGAGAGATTGTAGAAAGTGCAGTAGGATCTTTTGAAGCAGAAGGAGCTAGAAATATTACCATAAAAAATGAAGAATATGAAACACTAGGCGGGGCAAATGGTGTAAAAGTGTATGGGGAATATAAAATCAAAGATACTTTGACTAATAAAAATAAAAAATGCGAATATCAAATGTTATATTTTGCAGAAAACAATGGGTTACAGCAAATTCTTGTTACCTATAATAAAGAAGATCGTTATGCGAAATCTATAGCAGAACGTGTTATTAATTCTGTAGAACTTAAAAATGCTGAATAGCGATGTTTGAAAATTTTATATTCGAGAATCCTCATTTTTTTTGGTTATTATTACTATTACCATTGGCAATAGTATGGTATGTTTGGAAACAAAATAAACAACAAGCTTCTCTTAAGGTTTCCAGTGTTCAAGGTTTTAAAACATCTGTAAGTAACCTCACAAAGCTTAAGCCATTATTGTTTGTAATACGATTAATCGCTTTAGTATTACTTATTATTGCGTTAGCAAGACCAAGAACGGTTGATATATCAACAAAAACAGATACTACCAAAGGAATTGATATTGTAATGGCAATAGATGTATCTGCTAGTATGTTATCAAAAGATTTAAAGCCAAATCGATTAGAGGCTTTAAAAGAAGTAGCAGCAGAATTTATCAAAGATAGAATAAACGATCGTATTGGTTTGGTGGTTTATGCAGGAGAAAGCTATACAAAAACACCAATTACTAGTGATAAATCAATTGCTGCAACAGCATTAAAAAACATAAGATATGGTGAGGTTATAGAAGGAGGAACAGCAATAGGAATGGGTTTAGCTACCTCTGTAAACCGACTTAAAGACAGTAAAGCAAAAAGCAAAGTAATTATTTTGCTTACCGATGGTTCTAATAATGCGGGCTTTATTGATCCAAAGATAGCCTCAGAATTAGCTGTAGAGTATGGTATCAAAGCCTATACAATTGGTATTGGTACAAATGGAATGGCTTTGAGTCCAGTGGAAAGATTGCCAAATGGGGCTCTAAGGTATGGTAGAACACGAGTTAAAATTGATGAGAAGTTGTTAAAAGAAATTGCCAAAGCTACTAATGGTAAGTATTTTAGAGCAACAGATAATAAAAAGTTAGAACAAATTTATCAAGAAATAGATAAATTAGAAAAGACAGATATCGAAGAATTTAAATTTTATAATTATGAAGAAAAGTTTAGATCACTTGTATTATTGGCAGGACTATTGATTTTTATTGAATTTTTGTTAAGATATACTGTGTTTAAAAGCTTTATATAATTTTTTGTCGTTTTTGTCGCTTTAATAAGAATCTATAAATTTGGATATAGAAGTATAGTTTAAAATATGTATTTACTTGAAGAAAAAATATATTTCTGGTTGTTATTTAGTATTCCGTTACTGATCCTTTTGTTTTTAGGAGTTTTGGTATGGAAAAAAAGAACTCAGAAAAAGTTTGCGGATTTGGTATTGCTTAAAAAATTAAGCCCAAATCAATCAACTTTTAAATCTGTTTTGAAAATAGGAGTAATAAGTCTGGCTTTGGTATGTTTGATCATAGCTTTGGTAAACCCTAAAATAGGGACGAAACTAGAAACGGTAAAAAGAGAGGGTGTTGATGTAGTTTTTGCTATAGATGTGTCTAAGAGTATGATAGCAGAAGATATTGCACCCAATAGATTAGAAAAATCTAAACAATTGGTTACTCAGATCATTAATAATATGGCAAGTGATCGTATTGGTATCATAGCATATGCAGGTAGTGCTTATCCGCAGTTACCAATCACTACTGATTATGCTTCGGGAAAGATGTTTTTGCAATCTATGAATACAGATATGTTGTCTTCTCAAGGAACTGCGATTCATGAAGCTATAGAGCTAGCAAAGACCTATTATAATGATGAAGAACAAACCAATAGAGTGTTGTTTATTATAAGTGATGGAGAAGATCATGGAGGAAATGTGAAATTAATTGCAGAAGAAGCTTCCAAAGAAGGGATTAAGATTTTTACTATTGGAGTAGGTTCGCCAAAAGGAGCCCCTATCCCTATAAAACGAAATGGGGTTGTGCAAAGTTATAAGAAAGATAGTCAGGGAGCTACCGTGATCACCAAACTAAACCCGACAATTTTACAGGAAATTGCCAATGAAGCAAATGGAATATATATTGATGGTAAGGATACAAAGATGGTAGTAGAAAAGGTAACTACCGTATTACGAAATATGGATAAGAAAGAATTTGAAGCAAAACAAATAACTGGCTTTAAAGATCAATTTCAATGGTTTTTGGGAGCAGGGTTACTATTATTGTTTTTAGATATTTTTCTATTAGATAAAAAAACATCTTGGGTGAAAAAATTAAACCTGTTTAATGAGAAATAGTCAGGCATGAAAAAGATTTTAAGTATTTTGTTATGTTTTCAACTTGGGATTGTTTTTTCTCAAGAAGAAAGTGCAGATAACACTATAAAGGAGGCGAATGTATTTGTAGCAACAGCAAATGATGTTCTTGTTAAAGAAGGTAATTTTCCTAGAGCAGAAGGAGAATATAGAAAAGCGATTGATAAAAACCCTGTGACTCCTGTTGCAAAATATAATTTGGGGAATGCGTATTATAATTCTGATAAGTATGATGAAGCAACATATCGATATGCAGAAGCAGCTAAGGTAGCCACTACAAAAACAGAAAAGCATAAGGTGTTTCATAATCAAGGAAATACGTATATGGAACAAAAAAAATATAAAGAAGCTGTAGAAGCCTATAAAAATGCACTTAGGAATAATCCAAAAGATGACGAAACTCGCTATAACCTTGCATTGGCCAAAAAGATGCTAGAGAAAAAGCAACAGGAGAATAAGAATAAAAAGGAACAAGATAAGAAAGATCAAAAAGATCAAAATAAGAAAGAAGAGGATAAGAAAGAAGAGGAAAAAGATAAAAAAGGAGATAAAGGGGATAAGGAAAAGGATAAAGAAGGCGGTCAGAAAGATAAAAAAGGAGACAAGGAAAAGGATAAGGAAAAGGATAAGGAAGGAGACCAAAAAGATAAAAAAGGAGATAAAGAAGATGAAAGAGGAAAACCTAAAGATCAGGATGATAAAAAAGGTGGGCCTAATAAACAACAAGCGCAAGGTAAATTATCACCTGAACAAATTAAACGTTTATTAGAGGCAATGAATAACCATGAAAAGAAAGTGCAGGATAAAATTAATTTGATAAAAGCGCATAGATCAAAAGTAAAAACAGATAAAGATTGGTAAGGGTATAAAAAGCTGTTGAAATTGAAGAGTATTGACTGATCTAAATAGATTAAAAAATGAAACTAAAATTAATTTTTCTAACACTGTTTATAAGCACCATACAACTGACGTTTGCTCAGGTAAAGTTTGAGGCTAAAGTGACCAAGAAAAAACTTGGTATTAATGAGGTATTACGAGTAGATTTTGAAATGAATAAGGATGGTGATGATTTTACTCCACCATCTTTTTCGGGATTTAAGGTTTCAGGGCCAGAGCAATCTATTCGTAGTATATGGGATAATGGGAAAAAATCATATTCTAAAACGTTTAGTTATTTTTTACAACCTACACGCAAAGGAAATTTCACAATAAAACAAGCGACCATAAAGATTGATGGGAAAATATATAAAACATCTCTTATAAAAGTTACAGTAACAAAGGCTGTCGCTAAATCAAACGGTGCGAATGGCGATTTTTCTATAGATGATAATGTACATTTGGTTACAGAGGTTTCTAAATCTAATCCATATCTTAACGAAGCAATCACAGTGATTTATAAACTTTATGTAGGTAGAGGGCTAAATATAAGTGATTTGAATGTAGTAGATAACCCAAAGTATAGTGATTTTTGGAGTCAAGATATTGATGTAAAACGATTAGTAGGAGAATCAGGTACTTATAAAGGAGAAGCATATACTTATGTTGTATTTCATAAAACAGTACTGTACCCACAAAAAACTGGAAAATTAGAGATTGAACCCCTTGCATTAGGCTTTAAAGTTGGAGTACCTACAAACAGAAGGGATCGTTTTACGGGTAGAAGGGTATTTAATCAAGTAGATAAAATGCTAGTGTCTAGTAAGAGGGTAATCAATGTAAAGTCTTTACCATTAGAAGGAAAACCAGATGATTTTTCTGGAGCGGTTGGAAGTTTTAATTTTAAAGTATCAACCAATAAGACAAATCTTGATGCTACAGAATCATTGGATGCCAAGGTTTTAGTTTCTGGTGGAGGGAATTTAAAGCTTTTTGATTTACCAAAATTAAATATTCCTGATGGTATGGAAGAGTATGAGCCCCAGCATAATGAGAGGGTGCGAACCAATCTCACAGGAATGAGAGGCGATATATCAGATACATATACATTAGTGCCACAGCATAAAGGTAATTATAGCATTCCATCGGTTTCTTTTTCTTATTTTGATTTAAAAACTAAAACGTATAAAACAATTGAATCTGATGAGATTACAATACATGTAGAAAAAGACCCTGCAGTACCATATAATGATACATCAAATGTAGCATCACAAGAAGGAGTAAGTAAAAAACGTGTAACTCAAATAGGAAACCAGTTTAGATTCTTAAAATCAAGCGCCGACCTTCAGCCAATACAAAAGAAATATTTTTTTAAGTCAACAATATATTGGATGTCACTAGTTACACCATTATTGGCAATCCCCTTGTTTCTTTTCTTTGGTAAAAAGAGACAGCAAAGACTAGATGATGTAAGTGCTAATAGGGTTCGTAAAGCAGATAAGTTAGCTAGAAAGCACTTGTCTGAGGCCAAGAAAAATTTGGGTAGTCAGAAAGAGTTTTATATTGCTATGGAGCGAGCTTTGCATAACTATTTAAAAGCAAAACTAAATATACAAACCAGTGATATGAGCAAGGATCGTATTCAACGATTATTAAAAGGACGAGAGGTTGAAGAGACCGTCACAATAGAATTTATAGCTTTGTTAGAAAGTTGTGAATTTGCAAGATACACACCTTCCTCTACTTCTGCTATGCAACAAGATTATGATAAAGCTTCAAGAGTAATTGCAACAATAGATAAACAACTATAAAGGATATGAAGAGAATAGTTGAAATACTTATTTTTTTAAGTGTAATAGTAGGTTTTTCTCAGAATGAAGAATCATTCAAAAGAGCAAATTCGCATTATAACAAAGAGAAATATCAAGAAGCTGTCAATGCCTATCAATCTATTTTGGAAGCTGGCCAAGAATCTGCTTCTTTATATTATAATCTTGCAAACGCACATTATAAGTTAAATAACATTGGATCAAGTATCTTTTATTATGAGAAAGCGTTGATTCTGGCTCCAAATGATGAGGATATAGAAAACAATTTGACGTATGCTCAAAAAACAACTATTGATAAAATAGAAGTGTTGCCTCAAGGTTTTATATCAAGGATGATAAGAAAATTTACAAAGATATTTAGTCTTGATGGGTGGGCTTGGCTTTCGGTTATTTCTATTATATTATTTGTAGCCTTGTTGATACTGTATTATACAGCTAGAACTTCTTCAAAAAAGAGATTGTTTTTTACAAGTGCTTGGGTGGTTTTAATTATAGGAATAGCATCAGTTTTCTTTGCATTTAAGCAATACGATTTTCTTATAAACAATCGATTTGCGATTATTTACGCTCAGGAAATTACAGTAAAAAGTGAGCCAAATTTGAGAAGTAATACCGTGTTTGAACTTCATGAAGGAACCAAAGTTCAGGTATTGGAGACTATAAATGATTGGAAAAAAATTAAACTTGCTGATGGTAAAATTGGTTGGATTCCAAAAACAGAACTTCAAGAATTGTAATTAATATGAAAATTTGCAATACATTAACACGATTTTGAAAGTAATACTATTATTTTAGCAATTCAAAATTATTTATCAGTAATGACTAAACTTCAAATAACTAAATTTTTGATTGTTTTTGGCTTTCTTCTTAGTATAGCCAATTATAGCATCAGTTTAGTCAATTTTTATAGTTGTACTGATAAAACTTCAATCGTTCTGGAGGAAACAGAGGGTTCTGAGCAAAAAGAAAAAGAAGCTTCAGAAAAGGATGATTTTAAAGAGAAAAATAAAATTTCACAATTCTATGAAGAAAAAGCTACAACCCTTGCAGCTATTTTTATAGAACGATACCCCGAGTTTTATATCCTAAATGCATCTGTGTATTTGGAGCATAAGACGCCTCCTCCAAAGTATTCATAATATATTTTAAGTAACTTAATTTCAAAATAGAGATTTTATCTTATGTAGAGGTGTGTTTCTTTTTGAATGATTTCAAATTAATTTTATTCAATTGTTCTTGAATTTTTAGAGAGAACAACAAATTTTTACAAATATGAACATTTTTAAACATTTAAAAAGTGATATACCCGCAAGTATAGTTGTCTTTTTTGTAGCATTACCTTTATGTTTAGGTATTGCTCTTGCTAGTGGAGCGCCTCTTTTTTCTGGTGTAATTGCGGGAATTATAGGAGGTATTGTGGTTGGCGCTTTAAGTGGTTCCAAAATTGGAGTAAGTGGCCCTGCAGCTGGTTTAGCAGCTATAGTTCTTACATCTATTGGTGCGCTGGGAGGATATGAAAACTTTTTGGTAGCAGTGGTGTTAGGAGGAGTAATACAATTATTGTTTGGTGTATTGAGAGCAGGGATCATAGGATATTATTTCCCTTCTTCAGTAATCAAAGGAATGCTTACAGGAATAGGGATTATTATAATTCTAAAACAAATCCCACACTTTTTTGGATATGATGCTGACCCAGAAGGAGATTTTGCATTTTTTCAAATTGATGGAGAAAATACTTTTTCAGAAATAATTAATTCAGTTAATTTTATTAGCCTAGGGGCTACATTAATTGCAATCTTAGGTTTAGGAATATTGTTATTGTGGGATAAAGTATTAGGTAATAAAGGAAAGATTTTTCAATTGATACAAGGGCCTTTGGTAGCGGTAGCGGCTGGAATTATATTTTATATTATAACCAAGGATAGCGAAACTCTGGCGATATCTCAGGATCATTTGGTAAGTGTACCAATCCCTGAAGATCTGTCATCATTTTTAGGACAATTTAGTTTCCCAAATTTTTCTGCTATTTTAGATTCTAATGTATGGGTTACTGCTTTTACAATTGCATTGGTAGCTAGTTTAGAAACACTGTTATGTGTAGAAGCTACAGATAAGTTAGATCCAGAGAAAAACGTGACACCAACCAATAGAGAATTGTTGGCTCAAGGAACAGGGAATATTATTTCTGGTATGATAGGAGGGTTGCCAATTACTCAGGTAATTGTACGTAGTTCTGCAAATATTCAATCTGGCGGTAAAACTAAAATGGCGGCAATTATTCATGGATTTTTATTGTTGATTTCTGTGATTCTAATACCAAGGTTATTAAATATGATCCCTCTTTCTGTTTTGGCCTCGATATTACTTTTGGTAGGATACAAATTAGCAAAACCATCTTTATTCATGAAAATGTATAAAATGGGATGGAAACAATTTGTGCCATTTTGCGTTACAGTTGTAGGTATTGTTTTTACAGATCTTTTAGTAGGTATCGGTCTTGGATTATTAGTAGGTATTGTTGTGATTTTAATCAAGAGTTATCAAAATTCACATTTTCTACACATTGAGGATAAAAGTAATGGAAAGCATAGAATTGTAATGACGCTGGCAGAAGAGGTTACTTTCTTTAATAAAGGTGCAATTCTAAAAGAACTTGATCGATTGCCAGAAGATACGTATCTTACCTTGGATGTAAGAAAAACTAGATATTTGGATAATGATATTATAGAAATTCTAGAAGATTTCTCTGACAAAGCAAAAAACAGACATATTGATATTAAATTAATTTCTGAACTAGGCGTTGTAGAAAATCCAGATAGCTATATTCAGTTTTTTAGTCTTAGATCAAAATCATCGTAAATTACTACAATAAAACTTAACACATATGAAAGCTTATACTAAAGAGACACAAGCGTTAATAACATCAAAAAAAGCTATAGAATTACTAAAAGAAGGAAATGTCAGGTTTCAGAAGAAAATGGGTTCTGATAGGGATTTATTAGAGCAAGTATCTGATACTAAAAGTGGTCAATTTCCTTTTGCAACAATTTTGAGTTGTATAGATTCTAGAGTGTCTTCTGAGCTAATTTTTGATCAGGGAATAGGAGATATATTTAGTGCAAGAGTCGCAGGTAATTTTGTAAACGAAGATATTCTTGGCAGTATGGAATTTGCTTGTAAACTTGCGGGAACTAAATTAGTTTTAGTCTTGGGGCATACGAGTTGTGGTGCAGTAAAAGGAGCTTGTGATGATGCGAAGTTAGGAAATCTTACAGCACTTATTAGTAAGATTAAACCTGCAGTAAATGCTGTTTCTCAACCAGCCGATGCATCTTTAAGAACATCAAAAAACATAGACTTTGTTAATGAAGTAGCTGTAAAAAATGTTCAAATGACAATTGATAATATTAGAAAAGATAGTGAAGTACTTCGTGAAATGGAAAGTAATGATGAGATAATGATTGTTGGAGGAATGTACGATATAAGCAACGGTAAAGTAACCTTTTTTGAATCTTAATTAAGGTTAAACACTTTTTAAAAAAGAGAGTTAATGTGTAATAGCGTTAGCTCTTTTTTTATATTTGTTTCCTAGAATACCATTTCTTAAATGAAATTACCTTCTAAAATTGTTTCTTTTACCCCAGGCTTCAAAATAAAATACGTAGATAGTGATGCTATCTCTGAATTTTCTTTTTTTGCTTGAACCAAAAATAATTTAATGTAGATTAAGGTCATTTTAAATAAGAATAGGGTAGGAAGAAAAACTATAGTATTCAGAAAATATTTTTGTAAAAAGGTTTAGTATCAACCAAAAGTGATTTTTTGAATGTTTCTATTATAACGAATTAATAAAAATACATACAAATGAAAGCTTTTTTTAGTAATTTCAAAGGAGATGTTTTTGGAGGATTAACTTCAGGAATAGTAGCGCTTCCTTTAGCATTGGCATTTGGAGTCTCTTCTGGTTTAGGGCCAAGTGCTGGATTGTATGGGGCAATTTTTATTAGTTTTTTTGCAGCATTGTTTGGGGGAACAGATACACAGATTTCTGGGCCAACTGCGCCAATGACAGCTGTAAGTATGTTACTTGTTGCTGGTGTAATAGGTGCAAATGATGGAAGCGTTGAGAAAGCATTGCCAATTATCCTTATTGTGTTTTTGATGGCAGGGTTAATGCAAATTGGTCTTGGAGCAATAGGAATAGGAAAATATATTAGATATATCCCATATCCAGTAGTATCTGGTTTTATGACAGCTATTGGAGTTATGATTTTAATAACACAATTTTTACCTGCGTTAGGGTATTACCCAAAAGAAGATACCGATTTTGTTGAAAAATTTAAACCACAGGCTGAAGAGGTAATTTTGAATAAAATACTAAAAGATGAAGCAGGTGAAGGGATACTGGTGCTAGAAAACTTTAAAGAAACAATAAAAAGAGCAGAGATAATTTCTGAGGATGAGATTTCTCTCGAGGCAATTACCTTAGCAGGTAATGAAGCTTCTGGAGTTGTTGGAGCAATCAAAAGTCTGCCCAGAGCATTCTCAAAGGTTAATTATCTAGAACTAATATTATGTGTTGTAACCATAATATTAGTTTATGGATTTAAAAAAATTACTACAGCGATACCAAGTACTTTGGTATCGTTAATAATAGTTTCTGGAGTGGCCTATGGCTTTGATCTGAAATATAAACTAATAGAAGAGATTCCTACAGGTTTTCCAGTTCCTAATCTGTCAATTTTTTCCGAATTCAAAATAGAAGCAATAACTCCTTATATTTTTACGGCTTTATCTCTTGCATTTTTAGGAGCGATTGACTCTTTGCTGACTTCTGTGGTTGCAGATAATATGACCAAAACAAAGCACAAGCCTAATAAAGAATTAATAGGTCAAGGGATAGGAAATAGTATTGCAGCAATATTTGGTGGAATTCCAGGGGCTGGAGCCACGATTAGAACTGTAGTTAATATTAATGCAGGAGGAAAAACCAGATTGTCTGGAATGATTGCTGCAATAATATTATTGATTGTACTATTAGCATTAGGACCAGTAGCGTCAAAAATACCTGCTGCGGTTCTAGCTGGTATATTGATTACAGTAGGTATTGGAGTAATGGATTACAGAGGGCTTAAGGCTGTGCCTCATATGCCTAAAATAGAAGTTGGTATAATGGTTATTGTTCTGGTGTTATCTGTTTTTTGGAACCTAGTATATGCAGTAGGTGTTGGTTTAATTATTGCTTCTGTGATTTTTATGAAAAAAATGGGAGATGTAACAGCAAGCCAATCCAAGATAGAATCTTTGAAAGGGACTCAATATGATAATGATGAAAAGCCGTGGAAAGATGAAAAGAATCTTACTACAGAACTTAAAAAAGAAATATTTGTAAAACACCTTAATGGCCCTGTGTTTTTTGGAGCCACAAGTGAACTCCAGCAGCTTGCTACACAAATACCAGAGTCTGCATCTCATGTAATTTTGAGAATGGATAGAGTACCCTATATGGATCAGTCAGGAGTATATACATTAGAAGATATTATTTTGAGTCTGGAAAAAAAGAGAGTAAAATCTTATATAGTAGGAATTCAAAAACAACCTTTATATCTAGCCAAGAATACGGGTATTATTCCTGACCTTATACCAGAAGAAAGTGTATTTGAAGATTTTGATCCTTGTATTAATTATTTAAGAAACTTTGTAAAAGATACAGATAATAGTCATACAATCTAAGTACTTGTATAATTGGTTACAGCGTGAAATAAAATATCTTAGATAATTTAAAACATTATGCTTCGTTTTCAGAAGCATTAGTGTCTTCCTTTTTTAGTATGCTGGGCAATACAGATGGAGCTAGTTTTCTGATGGGAGTATACAGCAAAGAAGAGTTAAGAGTGTCTTCTTTGATTATTGTTATATTTCGGTTTAAGGCATCTATAAAGATGATGAGAACGCTGGCTATAAATGCCATCTTCAATACTCCAAAAGCACCACCAAGTATTTTGTTTAGAATCCCTAGTGCAGCATAATCTGCAACTTTGGTAAGTATTCTTCCTGCCAAAGATACAAGTACAACAACTATAATAAATGTTAAGGCAAAAGCTACTAATTTGGTAGTGCCTTGTTGCCAATCAACATATTGATCAAGGTATTCTCCTGAGATATGTGAAAAATGAACTGCAATATATATACCTACTACTAGTGCAACCAAAGAGGCTAAAGAAGAAAAAAATCCTTTACTAAATCCTTTTATGAGCCCCCATAGTAAGAAAATACCTAGAATAATGTCAATATAGTTCATTGAATAATGATTAAGTAATAAGATTCAAATATAATTCTTTCTGGTCATACGCACGTGTTCTATTTTATTTTGTCGATTGTAAGAGGTTTTTTGAATTTAAGAAGTAATTGTATAGTGCGGTATATTGTTAAAAATAATTATATATATTTAACATAACATATATATAATATATACAATGAAAAAAATAATTGATATTGATAAACATCTAATTCCTAAACTCAAGTTGATAGCAGCAATAGAAGGAGTTAGCGTAAAAAAAACAATGGAGAATGCTATTGGTTGGTATATAGAACAAAAGCAAAATGAACAATTAAATGCGATGTCTTTGGATCAAAAGGAAGATTTAGGGTTGTTGCTTTTAATGCAAAAAGCAGACGCTACATTAACTATTGATGAGGATGAGTTGTTTAATTCCTAAAGTAGTATAAAATGGTATTGAAAGTTTCTATACAGTTCAAATTGGATTTAAAGGCAATTAAAGATGTTTCTTTACACGAAAAGATTAAAGAGGTGTTATTGTCTATAAAAGTTGCCAAAAGTATTAATGAAGTGTCTTTTTTAAGGAAAATAAGAGGTAATGATAATGCGTATAAGGTGAGTGTTGGATTTTATTATTTAGTAGGCATTATGACATCAGAAAAAGAACTAACACTGATGCGGTTATTACATCGTGATGAGATAATGCATATTATAAAGAATGATTAAAATATTTTGAACTTAAAAATAAATTCTAAAAACAGCATTAGGGGTAATACCCAATGATTTTTGTTGCAACTTTTCTAGTTCTAAATCACCCGTTGTTATATTGTCATCTAATTGATAACTTACAGCAATAGGTACTTGACGATTGTATATGTTTTGTATAGAAGCGCCTAACTGACCTCTCCAGCTACCAGACGTACTAATATTAAATCTATAAATGGCAGATATGTCCATTCTATGATATTCAGGTAAGCGGTTTGCATTAGCATTCTCAAAAACGATTTCTTCGTTGATAAGGTTAGCACCTGTAAAGGGAGCACCAGATCGCCATAACCATCCTAAAGAAAATTCCCAATTATTAATTGTATAGGTGTTAGAAATCCTAAAATTATGAGTGATATCATTATTTCCAGAAAATGAACCTCTCTGTATTTCGGGAAACGTATATTTTACATCATTAAAAGTATATCCAACCCAAGTTCTAAAATTTTTCACTTTCTTTTTCAATAAAACATCTACGCCTAGAATTTCACTTTCTCCTGTAGATAATTCACTATTGATGGTGTTAAATCCACTAGTAATCGATGTCAATCCATCAATGTTTTTATAATATCCGTCAATTTCAAAGTTCCAACCTTTTTTAGAAAATAAAATTCCTCCAGAGAATTGAGTACTCTCTAATACAGGAATGTTTTCATTGGCATGTATCCAAAGATTATTCTCTAAGCGAAGCTGAGTATCTTCAAATTCTACCAATTGACTTATAGGTTGATATCGAAGCTCGCCTGTTGCTTTTATTCTAAGAAAGCGGGTGATAGGATGTTCTATATTTGCTCTAGGTTCTATATAAACCTTATCCACCACAGAATATGAGGATGATCTAATCCCTAAGTTGATAAAGCTTTTGTTTTTTGGAGAAAACTTATAGTTGGCATAAAGTGTATTTGCCTTGTTTTTTACATTGTCAGATTCATCTATTGGGTTTTCAAATTCACCTTCTCTTGTAACGGTATAAACAACATCTGTACTAGAGAACTGATACCCTAACATAAATGAGTTTTTAGAATCTAGATCGTATGTAATATTAAAATCAGCACCAATGTCTTTTACTGTATTCTTTCTAACAGATCGTTCTTCTATCTCTAATTCTTGTCTTTCTGTAAATAAATAGTCAGAATCAAACATAGAATAATATGCTTTTAGGTGATGATGTAAGTTATTCATTTTGGTTCCTTGCCAAGAAATACTGCCTCCTTTATTCTTAATTTCTAAGTCATCAGTGATGAGATCTTCTTCATTATTAACTTCGAATGTAAGATTATTGTCTGTAAGGATACCGCTAATTAGTATTTTATCATTATCAGAGGCATCAATAATAAGTTTGGCGCTGGTATCGTAAAAAAAGAAGTTATTTTTTGCAATACTTTCTTCATCTTCCTCCTCTTCATCTTCTTCCGTAGGAATTTGATTTGGATTCTCTGCTATTTTTGTGTTTTGAAATACTTTTTCTGAAAGGGCTTTGTAAGTAGGGGTCTCAAAACTATCAGTATATGATCGTCTTCCAGAAAGAACGAGTCCAAGGGCTTTTCCAACAGGAACTTTTATAAACATATCTCCATGAGTACCATTAATTCCAGCACCACCATTAAATTTTTCAGGTACTTCTCCTTCACTAGAAATATCAATAACACCAGATACTCGATCCCCATATTTTGGGTCAGCACCTCCTTTGAATATTTTAGCGCTTTTAATTACATTGGGATTAAAAGCAGAAAACATTCCAAAAAAATGTCCAGTATTATACATTTTTATATTATCCCAAAGAACTAGGTTTTGATCAGGAGACCCTCCTCGAATTTGTATACCAGAAGCAGTTTCATCAGGGCTATTTATTCCTGGAATAAGTTGAACACTCTGAAAGATATCAGGCTCACTTTGTCCAGGCAATATACCAAGTTCATCATTAGAAATTGTAAGAGACCCATCGATATTTTTGTCGATTCCTGTAGTAATATACTCTACAATAAGTACCTCTCCCAAAGAAGTGCTCTCAGTAAGTAGCGGAATTCTAGAGCAGGTTGATGTGGTAAAAGAAGCAGCGTCTAGTATCTTGGTTTTGTATCCTACATACTGTATAGAGATAGATTCATTCTTGTCAATCATTCCTAATTGAAAAAAACCATCATCATTAGTAATAGTTCCTACTTTGGAGCTTTCAATAGTTATTGTAGCATAAGGTAGAGGAGAATTGGTAGATGCATCAAATAAATACCCGCAAACTTCAATCTGATTGTTCTCAGAGCTTACAATTACCTGCCTATCGGATATTTTTTTAAAATTAAGATTAGTCAATGTTTTTAAAGTAATCAAAATCTCATCCAATGGAGTATCTTTTATTACCAGAGTGATGATTTTATTTTTTACTGTCTCATTGCTAAACGAAAAAATAAGATCGTATGATTCTGACAACTCATTAAGGACTTGTTGTAAAGGGGTTTCTTTATAATTTTTAATGATTTGTGCTTGTAAAGAAAAAGTACAAAAAAGTAACAATAGTAAAATTTTCTTCATGGTATATTAGTGGCTTTAGGGGGCTTCTAAAACTTTGAGATTTTTGGATTATTGCCTAAAAGCATGTGTTTTTAACTTATTGGGCAGAGAGTGAAATATTGGAACCGTTTACAACATAGTCAACTCCCATAGGCACAAGAACAGATTCTAGTGCAATAGTGAGGTCTTGATAGTTAAATCCTCCTGTGAATAATTGCTTTTGATCAATTTGATTTCGTTTGAAAACGACTTTGTATTGTCTCTCTAATTCATCCAATACATTTTTTAGAGGAACACTATTAAAAATGCTTTCTCCTTTTTTCCACATAGGCTCATTTCCAGAAACAGTTTCTTCAGTAAGTTGATTGTTTTTTAAGAAAACACCTTCTCCTTTTTGTAAAACCTTTTGTTGATTATCATATGTAGATACTTTTACTTTTCCTTCATAACAATCTACAATAAATTCATTTGTTCTGTCCTTTATGTTAAATTGAGTTCCTAAGACTTCAATTTTACCCAATTTTGTAGTGACTGTAAAATTGGTTCCAGTGGAGACTTTAAAATGGGCTTCTCCTAGCAAATTTATTTTTCTGTTGCTAGACCAAAAAAAGCGTTGATGTGTTAGTGTAGAAGAGGCATTAAGATCAACAGAACTCCCATCAGGCAAGACCACAGCCAATTGTTCTCCTTGATTAGTTGTATAGGTTACTTTATTAAAGAAGATACCAATAATCAAAATAATAGAAGCAGCAGCAGCAATAGTATATACAACAGGCTTTAGGTTAATGACTTTTGCTTCTTTGGGGCGGTAAATTTTACCCAGGGTGGTTGCCAAAGATGGTTGCACATCAAAAGGAGGCGCCTTGAAATAAGTTAAGCCGTCTACAATTTTTTTATATTCGTTATACTCAGGAAGCTGTTTTAATTCCTCTAATTCCTCAAAACTAAGGTCATCATTCAACCACTTTGCTAAGTATGTATTTTCTTTATCGTTAAGCATAATTTCTACCTTAATATCAGAAGAATAACAGGTAAGATATAAAATACCCTACCAGATATTATATGTTTTTTACCAGTTTTCTTAATTGTTTTAATGCATTATGCATTCTTTTCTCTACTGCTTTTACAGAAATATCCAACATTTCGGCAATTTCATTATATGTTTTTTTGTCGATTCTATTGAGTAAAAAAACCTCTCTTTGGCCATCAGAAAGATCAGCAATTGCATTTTGCAGCTTATCCATAAACTCTTTTTCTTCCATTACATAATCTGGAGATTCAATATTTTTATGTTTTTGAGGGATTTTTGAATATTCTAATCGAACTTTTTTATGAGCAACCTGATTAAGGAATAAATTATTGGCTACAGTACATAAAAAACCTTTTGCTCTCTCGAGGATTACTTTTTTGCAATTATCCCAAAGCTTTATAAATGCTTCTTGCATAACATCTTCTGCTTGTTCTCTGTCTCCACATTTATAGTAAATAAAATTTCTAACAGCCTCTGCATGTGTTTCGAATAATTCTGTGAAAACGGGTTGTTCACATACAGATTTTGAAGATTGCGACATATAAAAAGGTTTTTTTTCTGATTTAGGGTAGGGTGAAATTATTTCTACTTGTTATTAATCCAAAAATAGCTGATTATGAATTTGAAACCAAATCTTAAAATCGCATTAATTATAATAACTATAATTGCACTAATTTCTATTGGGTTTAAAGTAAAGCCAATTCTTGGAAATTATGATGATTTTAATCCTGAAAAAGTCTATAAAATTACCTATAGATTCTTTTTTAAATCTGGTGACAAAAATACTACATTAAAAACATATATCCCTATTACAAATTCTAGGCAAAGGATATCTGGAGAACATATCAAAAATGATAGCCTGTTGTTTTTTACAAAACAAAAAGAAAAACATCAGAATATAAGGGCTATCTGGGGAACTAATGATATAAACTCATATCATTCTATCGATTATGAGTTTATTTTTGAGGGAAAAGCTAAGCATTATAAAATCCCTAATACATTCAGCAAATTTTCAGAAGAATATGAAGAATATCTCAAAGCTACAGATGATATTCAATCAAATGATTCAATAATCAATACATTGGCAAGTAGCCTAACACAGGGTGCTAAAAATGATGGAGAAATCATAAAAAACATTTTTGACTATGTATATAAGATCCCTTCAGCACCAATTATTACATTAACAGATGCATTAACAACAATAAGACAAAATAAAGCTTCTTGTAATGGAAAAAGTAGGTTGTTTGTTGCCTTATGTAGAAATATGGGATATCCTGCCAGAGTAAAAGGAGGGATTATTGTAGAAAATGCGAATAAAAGAACATCACATGCATGGGTAGAAGTATTGATTAATCAAACATGGATTCCTTTTGATGGACTAAACAACCATTTTGCATACATTCCAGCTAATTATTTAGAATTGTATCAAGGCGATAAGCCTTTGATAACGCATACAGCCGATATCCAATTTGATTATAGTTATCAGATAGATGAAGTAAATCATGTGTCTTTTTTAAAAATGAATTCAGAAGAACTTCATAAACTGCCCGGTTTCTCACTTTGGAATTTAGTAGATAAAAAGATCATACCAAAAGGGTCTCTTAGCCTTCTACTGTTATTGCCTATAGGAGGGTTACTTGTTGCTTTTTTAAGAAATATAGTAGGGCTTAAGACCTTTGGAGTATTCCTGCCAGTATTGATAGCCTTTTCGTTATCCCATACAGGCTTTATTTCTGGAATTGCAATTTTTGTAGGGCTTATTATGTTTATTGGGTTGATAGCCTATCCCTTTGATAAGTTGCGATTGCTGTATACACCAAAACTCGTTATATCATTAACCATTATGGTGTCGTTGATTGTAGTCGCTACTCATTTTGGAGTAAAAAATAATATAGAGTGGCTTACAAAACTCACTTTTTTTCCAATTATTATTTTAACCATTTCTGCAGAACGATTTTCTCGTTCTACACTAGAAGATGGATATATAAAAGCAATGGATAAATTGTTTCAAACACTTATAGCTACATCAATTTCATATCTCATATTATCTTGGGCATGGTTGCCATCTGTATTGATTCTATTTCCAGAAATTGTTCTTTTGATAGTGGTATTAGCTACTTTCTTGGGTAGGTATATTGGAATTAGGTGGATTGAATTATTTAGATTTAAGCCATTATTTAATTCAGAAAATAAAAAATTAAATTTTTAGGTAGGGTATATACAAACTTACCTGTTTCTATAAAACAAAGAAAATAACTATTTAAAATATATAAATATGTTCTCGATAATTTTCAATAAGAAATCCATTGCAGCCTCCAGTGTGATCGGTTTGAATGAAAGAAACATAAAATTAATTTATCCTAATAACCCCAAGAAACACTATCCATTAGCAGATGATAAAGTGTTAACCAAAGAAATACTGCACCAAAATGATATTCCATGTGCAAAAACATATGCCGTGATAGAATACAATAGTGATATCAAAAAAGCATGGGAATCTTGTAAGCAATATAATGCAGTAGCTATAAAACCTGCAAATGGTTGTGGAGGTGGAGGTATTAAGATACTTAAGAAGAATAAAGAAGGGGACTGGATGAGTAGTGGAGAGGTGATAACAGATCGCCAAATATTTCAGCATATGGCCTCCATCATTATGGGTTTCTTTTCATTAGGTTCACATGACAGAGTGTTAATTGAAGAGTGTATAGAACCACATCCTTTCTTTCATGAAATATACCCGCAGGGAGTACCTGATTTTAGAATTATCACTCTTAATAATACACCGTTGATGGGAATGTTGAGAATGCCAACAGATAGATCTGATGGTAAAGCCAATCTTCATCAAAACGGAGTTGGTATTGGTATTGATATGAATGAAGGGAGGTTGCTAGAAGTTTATGATGGTAAAAAATACAGTAATCATCACCCAGATAGTACTTTTTTGGTTAATGGTGCCCCCATACCTTACTGGGAAGAAATTTTGGAAATATGTATTTCAACTGCAGAAGCATTTCCATTGAACTATCTGGGGATTGATATTGTAATAGATAAAAATAAAGGGCCACAGATAATGGAGATCAATGTTCGTCCTGGGTTAGGTATTCAATTGGTGAATAAAACAGGATTAAAAGAAGTGATAAAAGAAGCTATTTAAAAAATAACAAAAGAAGTAATTAAATAAACATTGTGAATATTTCAATAGGCATTGAAATGTATAGTTTACGTTGGATCAAATTAATAAAAAATAATAAATGAAGATAAGAAATATAATATCTATAGTGCTTGTGATGCTACTGTACTCTTTTAGTTTTTCGCAAAGTAAAAATACACTAGAGGTTGGAACGCAGGCAGGATATGAATACAATTATTTCAAAAGTCCTAATGAGGTTAGAGTAGAAGGAAATGTGCTAGTCAAAGAAGATCTGATCTCTAGTAGTTTCTATCAAGATATAGAAGCACATTATAAATACCGCTATAAGCAGAGAAAAAACAGGTTCAGATTATCGATAAATCCTTTCTCAAGGATATTTTATGAAAGTGTTGATGATAGTTATTGGAGTTTGAATGCCGTTGCCAAATATGATTATAAATTCACTAGAAAAACAGCCTTTTTAGCAGAAGCTAGATTAAAAAGGATGAACCGAGAAGGGTTGGGAGGAAATCAAGATGTATTAATCAATCCTTTGGGATATACTAATTATGGAGCTACTCTAGGTTTTAAATTTCCACTCTTTAATGAAAATGAAACCACATTTGAAGGGTTTTATAATTTCAAAGATTTTGATGCTTTTGGCATTAGAGATTTACAATTTGATGAATATGGAGTTCAATTATCCAGTGTTCAATCTTTTGATATAAATAGATTAGAGCATAAATTAGGAGTAAGTGCCTTGGTAAAGAAACGTATGTATGATACGTTTAATGCTAGCGAAATCGATACAAACGGAGAGAGAGATTGGGATTATATAAAAGCAAATTTGTTTTATGAATTGCCCTTTAGTGAGCATTTCAAAATAAGACCCAATATTTTATATTATGCTAGAATTGATAACTCTGCAGGACGTTCAGGATTTAAACAATTTGGTCCTGGGTTGAATATGGCATATAAAAATAGAGGAACCAAAATAAGAACATCATTCTCTTATATTACAAGGAAATACGATGCTATTGAAGCTAGAAACACAGAAGAACGTATAGGAGAAAATTTAAAGTATAAATACGCAAACATACAAGCTAATTTTTTTCAAAAAATAGCAAATGGGTTTTCAATAACGACAACATTGTACTCTAGAATAAGAAGTACAAACTATACTGACATAGATGCCAGATCTTTTAGAAATTATAGAAATCAATATGCTGGAGTAGGTATTTTATGGGAGTTGTAAGATTTCCCCCCTGATTTATTGTTAGTTTTCCTTGGTTAGGCGTTACTTTTTTAGGTAGCGTCTAACCTTTTTTTACATAAAATTTATGTAAAAAGAATTGGTTGTAATGTTTTGTATGGCTGTTCATAATATAGTTTATCTTTGTTTCCATTGGGATAACATGTTCTGATAGATATTACTAATATTATAGAAAGCTATTAAACTATAAGTATGGCCAGAGATGAGAAATTAAAAGAACGTTGGGAGGTTCTGGTAAAAAAACTTTCGGATCAATTTGCAGATGGAGAAGATTTGGATCTAGATGGGATTATATATTTGATTGGAGTTCAGGAATTAGGTCAATTACACAGAGATTTTAAAAAAGACGAAAAATTAGATTTGATGCATATTGCAATTTGTCGTCTTCTAGAACCATATGGGTATTATGAATTTGATTATTTTGATAATGAGGGGTGGCCTCATTATAAGGTCAAAGAGCAGTTGCCAAGCTTGAAAGCAGGAGAGCAATCTGTTTTGATGAAAGAAGCGATAGTAAGTTATTTTTTATCAAGTAGATATATAGAATAGCTATCTGTCAATGTGGCTTTTAATAATAGAATCAATATAAGAGTTGTCTGGTATATGATACAATTAAAGTGGTAAATAGAAAGCAGATCTCATAAAATATATACTGGAAACTTTCATGAAATAAATATAGCGAGCTTGTTTTGTATGTGAATGTACTATTCCATTAACCTAAATTACTTAAATTTGCCGTTCTATTAAGAAAATTGCGATGATTGATAAGATAAAAGAGTATATAGAAGAAGTAGATGCATTCAAAGCTAAAACCAAAGAAGATGTTGAGGCTTTTAGGATTAAGTTTTCAGGTAAAAAAGGGTTAGTTAATGAATTTTTTTCAGAATTCAGAAATATAGCCAATGACCAGAAAAAAGAATTCGGGCAAGCTATAAATGCTCTTAAGATAGCGGCAGAAAATAAAGTCAAGAACCTCAAAGATGAGTTAGAATCTAAAGACGAAGAAAAAGGCCTTTATGGTGATTTAACTAGACCGTCAGAGCCTATTACTTTGGGTTCTAGACACCCTATTTCTTTAGTAAAAAATCAAATAATTGATATCTTTTCTCGTATAGGGTTTAATGTAAGTGAAGGCCCAGAAGTAGAAGATGACTGGCATAATTTTACTGCATTAAATTTACCTGAGTATCATCCTGCTAGAGATATGCAGGATACATTTTTTATCCAAACAAATCCTGATGTTCTATTGCGTACACATACCTCATCGGTACAAGTACGTTATATGGAAAACAATAAGCCGCCAATACGTACAATTTCTCCAGGAAGAGTATATCGTAATGAAGCAATTTCTGCAAGATCTCATTGCTTTTTTCATCAAGTAGAAGGACTGTATATAGATAAAGATGTTTCTTTTGTAGATCTCAAACAAACCTTACAATATTTTACCACAGAAATGTTTGGTAAATCTAAAATCAGGCTACGTCCATCTTATTTTCCGTTTACAGAACCAAGTGCAGAAGTAGATGTATATTGGGGATTAGAAACAGAAACAGATTACAAAATGACAAAAGGCACAGGATGGCTAGAAATTATGGGATGTGGTATGGTAGATCCTAATGTTCTTAAAAACTGTGATATTGATCCTGAAGAATATAGTGGTTTTGCCTTTGGAATGGGGATTGATCGTATTGCACTTTTGTTATATGGAGTATCTGATATTCGTATGCTTAGTGAAAATGATGTGCGTTTCTTAGAACAATTTAAAGCTTCACTATAACTTTTGTATGAAAAAAGATATTCATATACCTACTGTAGAAGAAGTTTATATTGCTATAGTAAAAGAATGGGATGAAGAATTTCTGGCGCAGAACTGGAATTCATATATTATTAATGATAAAGATATTCCTATAGAGATGGTTTTGGTAGTAACAAAAGGGTATGATGAAGATAGAAAAACCTCATTGTTACGCCATGGTATCGGAACTGTTCCTGCTAAGTCTTCTGCCAAAATAGAAATGATTCAAGAGGCATTGTTAGGTATGAATAATGAATTTGTAGTTACATTTTTTGCAGACAGCAAATTGTATGATAAGAAATACTTGTTTAGAAAACATACTATAAATGAAAATGCTTTTCAAGATCTACCAGTAATGAACCAACGTGGAGTGTTGGTAAAATAATCTACATTTAATTTTGACTGATTGTACATTTTTTAATGTATATCATTAAAACTCATTTATGAAAGTTTACTTCTTTTTTAAACTTTTCATTATACCTATTATGTTTAATTTTAATACTTTTCTTGTGTGCCTGAGAAAAATTTTATGTAAACCTCTTGTTATTAGTGCTTTAATGTTTTATGCAAGTAATTTGGGCACGAAAAATATCGATTAAACGCGTTATTTTTAGATTAAATACATTTTAAGCAGTCAAGTATTTGTTAATCACGAGTGTTTTTATGATTTTTGTATTGTAATCGGAAATGCAATATATGAAGAGATTATTACCCGTGTGTATACTATTGTTTGCTGGGTTTGTGTTGATGATATTTTCTTGTAAAAGGAGTGATCCTGACGCTTCTAGTATCTTACTTATAGGAAAATGGAAACTAAAACAGCAGTTTAGTAGTGAAGGTAAGAATATGGGTTTTGAGGAGTTCCCTCTTTCTTTTTGTGAGAAAATGACAACTTTAGAAATAGCAATAGATGGTAGTTTTGTAGAAAAAAGCTATTACGAAGATTTTGGTACAGGAGGAGAATGTTTAAAAGATACTGAAGAAACTTTAGGTAATTGGAAAAAAGAACCAGATGGAACTATTAATTTTATTTATAATCAAAAGAGTGTTTTGTTGTTTACCAAATCAGACGTTGTTCTCAAAAATGGACATTTAGTGATTACCATAGCTTATGATGATCCAGATTTAGGACATGAAACTACTCTTCAGTTTATTTATACCAAAGTAGAAGGGTAAGAATAGAGATTCTGAATAAAAGAGTGATTTGCATTTTTTTTATATTAAAAAAAATGTGTTTTTAGCGTTCTTGTTTAAGGTTTTTTATCAGCAAGTTCAAAAGCGTGTTTTTTAAATTCATTACCATTAATTATAATCGATAGTTGATGCAATCCTAAATGAAATTTCCTAGTAGTTATTATTTTAAAAGACTGCTTTCTATAGATAGTTGTTATCGAATTTTTAGGATATATTTTTTCACTTATTTTAAAAACTTTCTTAGATAAGTTTCCATTAGCTTTTTGATAATAAAGCCCATATTCTAGCCTTATCTTTGATGATTGATTATCAGTATTATGTAATTCAAAAGTAAATTCCAATGTATTTCCGATCTGTACTATAGGAGTTAAAATTTTTAATTTTTTAATTTTAATCTTGCCATTAGCTCTAAAGCCAAACAAGGACATAATTTCTGGATTTCCTTGTTTCAAAAGCGTTCTACATCCATGCTTAACCAGCCAATCTATTTCTTTTGATTTCCCAACCCAATTTTTTGCAATATCAATTACAGTAGAAGGATGATCTTTTGAAATATCATTTAAATTATTGGCAATACTTCTTCTTACCAATTCAGACTCGTCTTCTTTTAGATTTTTAAGAATTAATAAGATTGGTGTAGGGTCTGTTTTTAAGAAAGGCAGTGCCATAGCCCAAGGTAAACGCGGTCTGGATCCCTCAGAAGATAATCTTCTTACCATAAAGTGTTTGTGTGTGGACCATTTTGTCATTTGTGCGATACCTTTTTTAGGATATTTGATAAGAAAAGGGCGAATGGCAAATTCACAGCTGGTAAATTGTGTTATTTCTTCTATAGCCCGTATAGAAGTGTCATAATCATTAATTCCATAAAACTCGATAAAATCAGGAAAGAACATGTATTCCAAACTATTTTCCTTTATTCCTTCTTTTTGTAGTTGTTTGATTACGTTGAGCAACGTATCCACATTTTTTGAGTAATTAGGTTGTAAATAGCTTTGCAAAACGACTGTAATATGTCTCATGCGCTGTTTTAACTCTTTTTTCTCCCATTCGTTATCATAAATCTGTTTGATAAAAGAAGAGGTGTTAAAATAAGGAATCACTTTTTGAAGAACAGTTGTGAATTCTTCAAAAAATGCATGAGAGTAAATATGCTTGAGTAGTTCTGCCATAATGCTTTTTTAATAGCTAGTAAAAATTAACTTAATAAAAAGTAAAAGTAAAATGTACTAGTGACAACTGCATGTCAGCTATATCAAAAAAACGATATTAATAAATGTAAATATGAAGATAAATAAAGAGTATAGGTGTTTAGTGTAGTGTATAATTTTCTTATAGTAATATAAGTTGTTATAAACTAATGACTCTATAAAATAGGGGTGTAAGAGGAGTTTTTAATGCTCTTTTTTTTGAGTATTGCGTTGCTTTTTTTGGTGCTGTTGTCTAAGGAGTTCTAATGCCCATTTATAATGTTGCCAAACCTCTTGTGTTACACCATATTTACTTTTGTGATCCATTAATCGTTTATATAATTTTTCCTCTGTCATGACTATAGTTTTTAGTTTATTCATTCATGTTTTGTCTCTTTTTGTGGTATTAGTAGGTTTTAAGTTTTCAAGTATTGTGATAAAATTACTTTGGTCTTCTTTACTAAATAAATGTTCTTGTTGATACGCCAACATATATTGGTACAACTCTTCTTTGGTCATAATATGATAATATCTTTAATAACTAATATTAAATATATGCAATATAATACACATTTCATGTTGAAAATCAAACAATTGATAGAGTATTGCAATTTGACCTAATATTTCTAGCAGGAAATTAGTCATTTTTGAGGATGGCTAAGGATGATAAATTCAAAGAAGCATTAGGCAATAGACTACGAAGTTTACGGCAAGACGCTGGGCTAACATTGGTAGAATTAGCCGAAAAATCCGGAGTAAGTTACCGAACAGTTTTTGATATTGAGAAAGCAAAAACAAGACCTTCGGTTGAAGTAATCAGGTTGCTTTGTGGGGTTCTAGAATATCCTCTTTCTGACTTTTTTAAATTCAAATATTAAGTAATCAATAACTAGTGCATGTATTTTATTTATTAGTGCGATTTATTTTAACTATCAAAATGTTTTAGAATTCTAAGGTAAGATAAAGAACTAGATTGCCCCCTACGGGTTTCCGTAGGGACTCTAATTTATTTTTTTGTATGAGGGAGTGTTATTGCGATGTAATCACTAATTTCTTTCTTGAGAATTGCTATTATTGTTTGTAGATTGTTGTCTAAGCGTGTCTATAGCCCAATGGTAATGTTGTAATGTCTCTTGAGTAATACCATGTTTACCTTTGTGTTTCATGAGCCGTTCGTATAATTTCTCCTCTGTTATCATAGTAGTTTCTTGTTTAGGTTTGCATCTTTTTCTCTTTTATATCACTATCAGACTTTAGGTTTTCTAACAATGTTATAAAATTACTTTGATCGTTTTTTGTAAATAAATGTTCCTGTTGATAGGCTAACATATAATTATATAATTCCTCTTTTGTCATCGTTCACAATGTATTAAATGATGTTTGTGCTTTTAATATAACAGATTTACAATAAGCCCTAATATGTATGACTTGTTATATGTAAGCAGGGGTAATTTTTTAATTTTTTTTATTCAGAATATGATCTGTTTAAAAAAAAGTCTTTCAGAAATCTAAGTTACTAAGAAAATGGCAAAGTTGGTTACGGTAAACTAAGAGTCTTTTTAAGGTTTTTCTCTTATATTTTGATAATAAACAACATTGAGTATTTAATAAAAATAGTGCTTTTTTTACTATATCTATTAGATAATCAGTGATATAAGGGATGATTTATTGAGTAATATGAAAGGAAAATGACATTTAGCGTTTTGTAAAGCTAAATGTCATTTGATGTATAAAACCCTCTTAGTTTTATAATAGAATTTAGTATAATATTATTTCTTGTAAGAAGGTGTTTTGTTTAAACTAGTAACCGATCTTTTCTCGTACCCTAGCTAATACAGTATTTGCAATAGCAGTAGCTTTTTTTGCCCCGACAGCAAGAGCCTCGTCTATTTCATTAAGGTTGCTCATATAGTAGTTGTAGCGTTCTCGTTCTGTAGCATATTTGTCAATAAGTAACTCAAACAAGGCTTGTTTGGCGTGGCCGTATCCATAATTACCTCCTAAGTAATTTTCGCGCATAGTTTTTTGTTGCTCTGCGGTTGCGATTAGTTTATATAAAGAAAAAACATTACAGGTCTCAGGATTTTTAACACCTTCTAGCGGTATGCTATCGGTTTCGATAGACATAATTTGTTTGCGTAGTTTTTTATCTGGCAAAAACAAATTGATAATATTCCCTTTAGATTTACTCATTTTACCACCATCTGTTCCAGGAACATACATAGTTTCTTTTTGTACTTGAGCTTCGGGTAACACAAATATTTTATCTACTAGATTGTGTATTCGAGATGCTACATCTCTGGCCATTTCTAAATGTTGTAATTGGTCTTTTCCTACAGGAATAATCTCTGCGTCATACAAAAGAATGTCAGCAGCCATAAGCATAGGGTATGTAAATAATCCTGAATTTACATCTTCTAGACGATCAGCCTTGTCCTTAAAAGAATGTGCGAGCGTCAAACGTTGATACGGAAAATAGCAACTCAGATACCAGGACAATTCTGTTACTTGGGGAATATCACTTTGTCTATAAAAAACAGTCTTTTCAATATCCAACCCAAATGCTAACCATGCCGCAGCAGTAGAATAAGTATTCTCTCGCAACACAGTGGCATCTTTAATTTGGGTAAGAGAATGCATGTTGGCAATAAATAAAAATGATTCGTTATTGGGCTCATTAGCCATTTGAATTGCAGGGATGATTGCTCCTAATAGATTTCCTAAGTGTGGAGTGCCTGTACTCTGTATTCCTGTTAGAATTCTCGACATGGTAATTTTATAATTTGTTGGCAAAGGTAATTTTTTTGTTTACATAGCTCAAACCAATTGTGTATTTTTGAGAGATGCATATACTTAAAAAGATACTTATTCTATTATGGCGTATTTGGTTTTATATCCTTATGGGAGTTCCTATAATTATCATGTTTCCTCTATTGTTAGTATTTAGTTCAAAAGAAGAGTGGTATTCACAATTTTTTGTAGTTGCTAGATTTTGGGCAAAAATAGTATTGTACGGGTCAGGGTTTGTGCCTAGGGTTGCTAGTGAAGTAGTACCCGATCGTAAGAAAAGTTATATGTTTGTAGCCAATCATACTTCTATGACAGACATCATGTTGATGTTGTATGCTGTCAAAAATCCCTTTGTCTTTGTGGGTAAAAAAGAACTGGCAAAGATTCCGATTTTTGGGTTCTTTTATAAGCGCACATGTATATTGGTTGATCGTAGCAGTCAGCGTAGTAGAAAAGAAGTTTTTGATCGCGCACAAGCAAGACTACATACTGGCACGAGCATATGCATTTTTCCTGAAGGAGGCATACCTGATGATGAATCAGTAATTTTGGATGGGTTTAAGGATGGTGCTTTTAGATTGGCAATAGATCATCAGATTCCTATAGTGCCTTTGGTCTTTCTAGATAACAAAAAACGCTTTTCATATACTTTTTTTAGTGGAAGCCCAGGGATTATGAGAGGTCGCGTGTTGAAAGAAATTTCTACCAAAGGATTAACTCAAGATGATAAAAAAGAAGTAAAAGAAAATGTGCGTACACTTATTTTTAATACTTTAAAAGAAGATTTGATATCATAAAAAAAGTAAAGCCACCTCTCCCCAGAGATGGCTTTGTTCATCATTGCTTTTTGAATTGCAATAACTTTCCGAACCAACTAAAAATCGTTATGTTCTTTAAAATTTAATACTAACACCAGTATAGACACCAAAATAATAAGGCTTGAAATTGTCTGTGTTGGTATTAAATGTATTAAGCTGATATTTAAAAATAGGCTCGAGATTAATCTCCAGCTGCTTTGTTATTTTATAATCTATTCCTAATCCAATATTACCACTAAAACTTACCTCGTTAAGGTTGTTAGCTTTGCCAATAGGAGTTTCAAAATCTCCAGCTTCTATTGAGATTTCATTGTCTTGTAAGAACAAAGTACTCATACCACCAATCATATTGATCCCAATTTTTTTGTTTACCAAAGCGTATTTCATTTCTAGTGGCACTTCGATATAGCCAATACTTTGATTAAGTAAGCCAATATTTTGAGTGGTATTGGTTGCATTTCTTGTAACATCCGTAAATTCAGAAACACCTACATTTCCAATATCAGAAACCAAAATCGCTTCTGAAGAAGTATTATAATCAACGCTTTCAAGGTTTTTGTTTAAAGAAGCAGAAGGGGTAAAGCCAACATCTTCTGTGTGATAACTAAGATCTACTTTACTTACTCCTGATCGTATACTAAATCTTTTATTTATCGCATAAGCTACTTGTAGGCCATAACTCATATTTACTTGTCCACTTTTTGTGTTATCTGCAAATTGAGAATCAATAGGTGATCCATTTCCCAACGAGCTATAGTATACAGGAGCAATTGTAGGAGAGATATTCCATTTTCTTGTTGAGGTTGATTCCTCAACGATATCCTCTTTATTGTTTATTACATCAAAAATCGATTTTTTATGGGCGTTAATATCTTTATCCTTTTTGATATCTTCTGTTTTCTGATTACCCTTATCGCTTTCTGCTATACTTAGGGAGTCTGAGGTGTGTTTTATGTGAGGTGTGTTGAGGAATGGTAGCTTTTTATTAGGGATTAAATTTTCGTTTTTTGGGTCAGAAATTGTGTTTTTTGCAATGTTATTCTTGCTTAAAATAGTGTCTGTTTTTTTGTGTAATAACGGTTGTTTCTTACTGTTGTTTACTGTTTTAGAGGATGCTTCCACGATTTGATTGTAAATAGCAGATGAAGAAGTAATAAGTTTATTCCTGTAATTTATAAGAGATTGCTCATCTGTAGTTTTTTTTGTAACCGCATTTTGATCAGAATCAGAAGATTTAATCGTGTACGAATTTATAGTAGGATCATGACTTTGATATTCATTTGTTGCTCCTTTGCTTGGGATATTACTCCGTTCTTTTTCTGAGCTTACGATATCATTCTTTTTCTGAACAGGTGTGTCATTGTGTAGATCTTGTTGTTTTTTTGTTTCATTTTTAGAATTAGCATTGGTAATTGTGTTTTTTGGCTGTTGGCTATTATCTGCCATAAAAAAGCTAACACCAAATATAATGGCAACTAATGCCGCAACACCAGCAAATTTATACCAAAACGGGAGTAAGGCTCTTCTTTTTTCATTTTGATGAGCTTTTATTCTTTCCCATACTATTTCATCAGGAGTAACCTCAAAATCTTTAAGCTTTTCCTGAAATAAACGGTCTATGTTTTTTTTATCATTCATCTTCATCCTTCAATTGATCGAACATAAAGTTCTTTGTTGGTTTGTAATTTTTCTTTCAAAATATTTCTTGCTCTTGCTAGATTGGATTTTGATGTTCCTGTAGATATATCAAGCATTTTTGCAACTTCTTTATGTGAGTATCCATCTAACACGTATAAGTTAAATACCAATCGATAACGATCAGGTAGTTGTTGTATTATTTTTAGAAGATAATCTAATGAGATTTGTTCTTCATCTACCTCTATTTCTACTTCTTCGATTTGTTCTTCATTAATAATATCAAAAACTCGTTGTTTTCGATATTTTTGTAATGCTGTATTAATAGTTATTCTTTTCATCCACCCCTCAAAAGAACCTTGGTTTTTATATTGGTTGATTTTATCAAAAATGGTAATAAAAGCATCTTGCAGGGTGTCTTCTGCACTAGGAGAATCGTTAGAATATTTCAAACAAATCGCGAATAGTTTACTACTGTATAATCTATACAATTGTTCTTGTGCCTTGGCATTCTTTTTCTTGCACTTATTTATAAGTTGGTCTAAGCCCACTAACAATTATTTTTTTATTATTGATTATAATACAGGCACTTCTATGGTCAGAAATTGATTATCATCATTTTCATCCCGCCCTTGCCAAAACCTGAAAATATAAGAATCTTCTTCTCCTACAAGAAAATTAAAAGACTCAGAAACCAATTCTGTTTTTTCGGTACAATTCCCCTCGTCAATATAAACATTAATTGCGGTAACTGTACGTTCATTTCCTACGATAGAATATCTATAGTCATAAAATGCATGACAATTAGATGGTCTTATGTATGTGGTTGTAATTTTTACGGTTTCTCCTCGGGTAAATTCATCAGGGATATCTACTTTTTCTATTGGTGTTAATTCATAGAAGAAAGTAGTTTCATTATCATCATCCAAACATCCAGTAAAGATGATAATAAGAAAAAACGCTAATACTGTTTTTAATTGTTTCATGTTTTGGGGTTTTGAAATCCTGATTAAACCTCTTTTATAATATATAGATGGTTTACTATAAATATGGTTGCTTCTAGGGTATAAAAAAATCCCGAAAAACTTCGGGATTTTTTTATTTTATAGTAAAAAGATGTTTTTATTCTTTAGCAATTTTTATGGCTTCCTTGATTTTTTCTTCAAGTTCTTCCATCAGTTCGGGGTTATCATTCAGTAATGATTTTACAGCATCTCTACCTTGCCCAAGCTTAGTGTCTTGATAGCTAAACCAAGAACCACTTTTTTTGATGATCTCATAGTCAACACCAATATCAATAATTTCACCATTTTTAGAAATACCTTCTCCGTACATTATATCAAATTCAGCAGTTCTAAAAGGAGGAGCTACTTTGTTTTTTACAACCTTAACTCTGGTTTTGTTTCCTTTTACTTCACTGTTGCTGTCTTTTATCTGTGTAGAACGACGAATGTCTAAACGTACCGAAGCATAAAACTTTAAAGCATTACCACCAGTAGTTGTTTCTGGGTTTCCAAACATTACTCCGATTTTTTCACGAAGTTGGTTGATAAAGATTACAGTACAATTAGTTTTACTGATTGAGCTAGTTAATTTTCGAAGTGCTTGAGACATTAATCTTGCATGAAGCCCCATTTTAGAATCCCCCATTTCACCTTCAATCTCACTCTTAGGAGTTAAAGCAGCTACAGAATCAATTACAATAATATCGATTGCTCCAGATCTAATTAAATTGTCTGCAATTTCTAGGGCTTGCTCACCATGATCAGGTTGAGAGATAATTAAATTATCTATTTCTACACCTAATTTTTCAGCATAAAAACGATCAAAAGCATGTTCAGCATCTATAAATGCAGCAATACCACCAGCTTTCTGTGCCTGTGCAATAGCGTGTAGAGTAAGTGTTGTTTTACCAGAAGATTCAGGGCCATAAATTTCAATAACTCTTCCTCTGGGGTATCCACCAACACCCATTGCCAAATCTAGACCAAGAGATCCTGTAGAGATTACATCGACTTCTTGAACAGCACGATCCCCCATTTTCATTACAGTTCCTTTTCCGTAAGCTTTGTCTAATTTATCTAAGGTAAGCTTTAATGCTTTTAATTTTGCGTCTTTCTCTGTACTCATTTGTTGCTCAAATATATCGGGATTTGACATTGATAATAAACTTTTTGCTAAAATACTATTTCTTTTTGTAGTTGTGACAGGGATTCTAAAATCGTTATTAACAACAAATCAGGAGTGATTTTTGGATAAATAAACAAAACAGATTGTTTTTTTAATTGAATAACGCAACCATTTTAATTTTTGGCATCTATTATCTAAAAGCAATTATGAACTTAATAATAAAAAGGAAGGTGTACAGATGAAATTCCTTAAAAAGGTCATAAATAACCTTGATGGCTGTATGATTACTAAAATTAGTAGTTGTATGGTAGAAGGTGGTTAGCTTTCGTTATTGTATTTTTTAATCGTTAAATTATTTAATAACGAATTAGCCCAAAAAATGCCTTGAATTTTATTTCAAGGCATTTTTTATATTTATAATAGAGTCATGTTCTATGGTCTTGCATATTATCTAATTATTTGTATTTTTGAAAAAATACAAATAATTTCTTTTAACTTAAAAAGTAAGTATAGCATGCAACTGTACAACAAATTAAGTGCAAAAGAAAGAGCAGCTCTTATTGATGAGGCAGGTACTGACCGACTTACGCTATCTTTCTACACATATGCACATATAGGAAACCCTGAGATTTTTAGAAACCACCTTTTTGTTCATTGGGATGAACTAGAAGTTCTAGGTAGGATTTATGTAGCCAAAGAAGGGATTAATGGCCAATTATCTGTGCCAGCACCAAACTTTGAAGCCTTCAAGAAACATCTGGATAGTATTTCTTTTTTAGAAGGAATACGCCTTAATATTGCGAGAGAACAAGACGCTAAATCTTTCTTGAAATTGAAGGTTAAAATTCGTAACAAAATAGTAGCCGATGGACTGAATGATGATACTTTTGATGTGACTAACAAAGGAGTGCATGTCAATGCATCAAAATTTAATGAACTCATAGAAGATCCAGATACAGTTTTAGTGGATATGCGTAATCATTATGAAAGTGAAATAGGGCATTTTAAAGGAGCTGTTACACCAGATGTAGATACGTTTAGAGATTCTTTGGATATCATAGAAGAAGATCTTAAAGATCATAAAGAAGATAAGAAACTGGTAATGTACTGTACAGGAGGAATACGTTGCGAAAAAGCAAGTGCATATTATAAACACAAAGGATTTAAAAACGTATTTCAGTTAGAAGGAGGTATCATTGAATATGCTAGGCAAATCGAAGACCAAGGACTAGAAAATAAATTCTTGGGTAAAAATTTTGTTTTTGATCATAGAAGGGCAGAACTTATATCAAATGATATAATAGCAAGTTGTCACCAGTGTGGAGCTCCATGTGATACACATGTAAATTGTGAGAATGAAGCATGTCATCTGTTGTTTATTCAATGTGAGAATTGTGCAGCAGAATTAGAAAAATGTTGCTCTACAGAATGTATGGAAGTAAATAGGTTGCCGATAGAAGAACAAAAAGCGTTAAGGAGAGGTAAAGGAAATAGTAATAAAATATTTAAAAAAGGCCGTTCTGAAGCGTTGAAATACAAAAAATAATTTTTGTAAAGTTAAAGATACTAGGTCAGATAGTTTTTTTTATCCTGATTTCATAGTATCTTTAACGATTGATATACTAGAGATTGGATGTCTCTGGGTTTAGTAAGAACCGTATTTGTTGTGACTATAGTTGCAGACAAATTTCAATATATATAGAAAATATGGGGTGTAACAGTTGTTCCTCCGCAAAAGACGGGCAACCTAAGGGCTGTAACAATAATGGTACCTGTGGTACAGATGGTTGTAATAAATTGACAGTTTTTGATTGGTTGTCAAATATGTCACTTCCTGGTGGATCGCTTCCATTTCCTTATGTCGAAATACGATTTAAAAACGGAAGAAAAAACTTCTTTAAGAATATAGAAAATACTTCTTTGAATATTGGTGATGTTGTAGCAACAGAGTCTTCTCCAGGTCATGACGTAGGAATTGTTACCCTAACAGGAGAACTGGTTCGTATCCAGATGAAGAAAAAGAAAGTAGATCAAGATAGCGAAGAAATCAAGAAAATCTACAGAAAAGCCTCTCAAAAAGATATTGATATATGGCAGAAAGCCAGAGGGCGTGAAGAAACTATGAAGGTTCGTGCTCGTGAAATAGCAATACGATTAGAATTGCAAATGAAGATTTCTGATATTGAATTTCAAGGAGATGGATCAAAAGCTACTTTTTATTATACAGCAGAAGAACGAGTTGATTTTAGGCAATTGATCAAAGAATTTGCGCATGAGTTTAGTACGCGAATAGAAATGCGACAAGTAGGTTTTAGACAAGAAGCAGCCAGATTAGGAGGAGTAGGGTCTTGTGGGCGAGAACTATGTTGTTCTACTTGGCTTACTGATTTTAGATCGGTAAATACAAGTGCAGCCAGATATCAGCAGTTATCCTTGAATCCACAAAAACTAGCAGGTCAATGTGGGAAATTAAAATGTTGCCTTAATTATGAGCTCGATGCGTATATTGATGCGCTTAATAGTTTTCCTAAAACTGATGTAAAGCTAAGAACCGAAAAAGGGACAGCCGTATGTCAGAAAATTGATATTTTTAAAGGATTTTTATGGTATGCTTATGAAGGAGAATGGATGAATTGGCACAAAATTTCTGTTGAAGATGCCAACGAAATAATAGCAGTAAATTCTAATAATGAGAAAGTTGCTGGATTAGAGGAGTTTGCTTCAGAATTGATAGAAGATACTAAAACAGATTTTGAAAACGTTGTAGGACAAGATAGTTTAACACGTTTTGATCAGCCCAAAAGAAATAAAAGAAGAAATCGTAATAAAAGAAAAACAAAGGGTAAAAGACCTTCAGAAAAGCAACAAGTAACAGTTTCAAGTAAAACAAAAGGAGGAAACCCTGAAAACAAAAAGACAAACAAGTCAAGTAATCAAAGAAATAAAAAGCGTAAGTCTCGTAATAAGAACAATGATAAAGCTTAGGGTTTTTTTAATAACTTTTATTGTAATAAGCATATTATCATCCTGTAACAACAAACAGATTTTTGATACATATCAAACTGTGGATGATATCTGGGATAAAGATGAAAAAATAAATTTTACACTTCCAATACTTGATAGTACACAAACCTATAATTTATTTATTAATGTACGTAATAATAATGCGTACAAGTACAGTAATATATTTTTGATTAGTGAAATGAGATTTCCTAATGGTAAGGTTGTTACAGATACTTTAGAGTATGTCATGGCTACCCCAGAAGGAGAGTGGTTGGGGAGTGGGTTTTCTGATCTTAAAGAAAATAAGCTGTGGTATAAAGAGAATGTGGGTTTTAAAGAAAAAGGAAATTATACCATATCACTGCAACATGCAATGAGAAAGAATGGAAAAGTTAATGGAGTCTCATCTCTAGAGGGGATTACTGATATTGGATTTAGAATTGAGAATGCTCAAATTCTTAAAAAGGATTAAATAGAAAACAAAAAAGGAAGTGTTTAAAAAGGTTAATATATGCTTTTATTGACCTTTGAAGATAATAGATTAAATAGCTGAAGTATGGCAAAGGCAAAACCTAGAACAACAAAAAAAAGACCAAAAACTCCAATTAATAACACATTAAAATACATAAAGTTATTTTGGATATTATTTGGGTCAGGAGTTTTTTTTATAACTCTTGTATTCCTTTTGGCTAGTTGGGGTGTTTATGGAGAGATGCCTACATTTGATGAGTTAGAGAATCCACAAAATGATCTGGCTACACAGATTATTTCATCAGATGGAGTGCAAATAGGAACTTTTTTTAAAGAAAACCGAACCCCTGTAAGTTATGAAGAACTGCCGCAACACTTGGTAGAAGCATTAGTTGCAACCGAAGATGCAAGGTATTATGAGCATTCTGGGATTGATGCCAGAGGAACACTGAGAGCATTTGTGTTTTTAGGAAGTAAAGGAGGAGCCAGTACTATATCACAGCAGTTGGCTAAACAATTGTTTACAGGTGGGTCAAAAAATAAAATAGAAAGATATCTGCAAAAAATTCAGGAATGGGTGATTGCTACGCGATTAGAAAGACAATATACTAAGAAAGAGATCATAACAATGTATCTTAATAAATATGATTTTCTTAATCAGGCAATTGGTGTAAGTTCTGCTTCTAGAATCTATTTTGGAAAAAACCCTAAAGATCTTAAGAAAGAGGAGGCTGCTGTATTAGTAGGGATGTTAAAAAACTCTTCGCTATTCAATCCACTTCGTAGGCCAGAAAAGGTAAAAACAAGAAGAAATGTGGTACTTAATCAAATGCATAAATATGGGTATCTTAATGAAAAAGAAAGAGATAGCTTGAAGCAGTTACCTTTGCAGTTAGACTATTCTCCAGAAGGGCATAATGATGGTACGGCAACCTATTTTAGAGAATATGTGCGAAGTTGGATGTCTAAATGGGTAAAAGAAAACCCAAAAGGAGAAAATGAAGATGGAGAGCAAGAACTTTTTGATATCTATAGAGATGGGTTAAGGATTAATGTTACTATCGATTCACGTATGCAGAGATATGCAGAAGAATCTGTAGAAGAACATATGAAAAATCTTCAAAAAGAATTTGATAAACAAGAAGAGAAAAATAAGACAAGCCCTTTTAGAGATATAAGTCAGAAAGAAAAAAAGATGATTATAGACAGAGCATTAAAAAACTCTGCAAGAAGAAAAAAAATGCTGAAACAAGGTAAAAGTGAGGCGGAAATTGAAAAATCGTATGATGAGAAAGTAAAAATGAGTGTATTTAACTGGAGAGGAGAAGTAGATACCATTATGACTCCAAGAGATTCAGTTTTATATTATAAAAAGTTTTTACGATCTGGATTAATGTCTATGGAGCCCCAGACAGGTCATGTAAAAGCTTGGGTAGGAGGAATAAATTATAAACATTTCCAATACGATCACGTGTATCAAGGTGCTCGTCAGGTAGGATCAACGTTTAAACCATTTGTGTATGCTACTGCAATAGATCAGTTAAAATTATCTCCTTGTGATACTATACCAAAATCTCAAATTACTATTTCGGCTGGATCTAATGGAGTAGTTGATAAAGATTGGACCCCTAAAAATAGTGATGGGGATTATGCAGGGTATATGAGTCTTAAAGAAGCATTGGCAAAATCTGTAAACACAATTTCTGCCCGTCTGATGGATAGAATAGGGCCAGAGCCTATTGTGAGATTGGTAAAGAAAATGGGGGTGGAGTCTGAGGTTATCGAAGTAGCATCTATTGCATTAGGATCAGTAGATCTTAAATTGTCTGAAATGGTAGGAGCGTATAGTACTTTTGCAAATCAGGGGATTTATACAAAACCAGTAACAATTACCAGTATAGAAGATAAAAACGGGACTATTTTATATCAGTTTGTTCCAGAAACTCGTGATGTAATCAGTAAAGAGGCAGCTTATGTTACGATTAACTTAATGGAAGGAGTAACGCAATCAGGTTCAGGAGTCCGTTTACGTACAGGACCATCCTCTAGATATGATCTAAAAAATGTGGTTACTGGACATCCATATAAGTTCAGAAACCCTATAGCAGGAAAAACAGGAACAACCCAAAATCAAAGTGATGGTTGGTTTATGGGTATTGTGCCAAACCTTTGTACAGGTGTATGGGTAGGAGGAGATGATAGAGCAGTGCACTTTAGAACAACTACTTTTGGTCAAGGAGCAACTATGGCATTACCTGTTTGGGGATTATATATGCAAAAATGTTACGCAGACGAAACATTAAAGGTTTCAAAAGGCGCTTTCAAAAAACCAAAAAATTTATCTATCGAGGTAGATTGTAGAGCTTTCAAAAATAATAATGTCCAAGATGAAAATATAGACGAATTTAGTATATAGAAAATATAGAATTTGTTTACATTTTTTGTGATCTTTAAAAGAATAATTTTAGGTTAATAACAAGTGTAAACAAATTCATTCTTAAAACTATGTTTTTCAAACGATATAGTACTATTTTTTTAGTATTTTTAATCCGAAAAATATAGAATATTATGATTCGTAAAACGGTACCTAGTGTTATCGAAGCGATGGTTGGTATCAAAAATGATATGACCTTTATGCTTGGGGGCTTTGGTTTATGTGGTATTCCTGAAAATGCCATTGCAGAACTTGTAAAATCAAATATTAATGGTCTTACCTGTATTTCTAATAATGCAGGGGTCGATGACTTTGGATTAGGGCTTTTGCTTCAAAAAAACCAGATTAAAAAAATGATATCTTCTTATGTAGGAGAGAATGATGAGTTTGAGCGACAAATGCTTAGTGGAGAATTAGACGTAGAGCTTATTCCTCAAGGAACATTAGCAGAAAGATGTAGAGCAGCTCAAGGAGGTTTTCCTGCATTCTACACTCCAGCAGGTTATGGTACAGAAGTAGCCGAAGGAAAAGAAACCAGAGAATTTAACGGTAAAATGTATGTGTTAGAACATGCATTTCAAGCAGATTTTGCATTTGTAAAAGCTTGGAAAGGTGATGAAGCTGGAAATTTAATATTTAAAGGAACGGCAAGAAATTTTAACCCCTGCATGTGTGGAGGAGCAAAAATCACAGTTGCTGAAGTTGAAGAACTGGTACCCGTAGGAACCTTAGATCCTGATCAAATACATATTCCTGGAATATTCGTACAACGTATATTTAAAGGAGAACACTATGAAAAAAGAATAGAGCAACGTACTGTTCGTACAAAAGAATAGCTCTTATTATATAAACCTAGAATACATACATCATGGCAATATTACGATTAGGGGATGAATCCCCAAACTTTATAGCGCAAACTACAGAAGGAGAAATAGACTTTCATAATTGGTTAGGAGAAGGATGGGGAATTCTATTCTCGCACCCTGCAGACTATACCCCAGTTTGTACTACAGAATTAGGAACTGTAGCAAAGTATAAAGATGAATTTAATAAGCGCAATGTAAAAGTTGCAGCATTGAGTGTTGATGATCTAGAGTCTCATCATGGGTGGATTAATGATATTAATGAGACACAAAATACAACAGTCAATTTCCCGATCATTGCAGATAAGGATAGAAAAGTGTCTGAATTATATGATATGATTCATCCCAATGCAGATAGTCAATTAACGGTACGTTCAGTTTTTATAATTGGACCAGATAAGAAGATTAAACTAATAATTACATATCCTGCATCTACAGGTAGAAATTTTGATGAGTTAATACGTGTTATCGATTCACTCCAATTGACAGCATATCAGAAAGTAGCAACGCCTGCAAATTGGAAACAAGGAGAGGACTGTGTAATAGTGCCTTCTGTAACCAATGAGGAAATAGCAAAACTATTTCCAAAAGGATATAAGGAAATAAAGCCTTATTTAAGGATGACGCCACAACCTGACCTCAATTAGAATTAGATAAGATGAAATTAGAATTTACTTGTACGCAATGTAAGATTCAGAATAAATTTAGACCAGTAATGCTACTAGGGTTGATTTACAGATGAAAGTAGGTGATGAGGTAGCTGTAACCTGTAAATATTGTAATAAAGAAGAGAAAAAGCATATCAATAGGATAGATGCAGTAGTAGATAGTAGAAAAATATTACTAGCATTTATAATAAGTGCAATAGTAACTATTGCTTTAATGAGTTTATACGGCCTTATAGCATTAGCTATGATTGCAATACCTTTTGGAGTGTGGGTGCAAGAAGGTAAATCAACTCATTATTTTAATTCGTATAAGATCAGAAGAAAATAAATATGTTAGACAAAAGCGGAATAGCAAAGCGTATTGCAAAAGAACTACAAGATGGTTTTTTTGTTAATTTAGGAATCGGAATTCCTACTCTGGTGGCTAATTATATTCCTGAAGGGATTGAAGTTGAGTTTCAGAGTGAGAATGGTGTTTTAGGGATGGGCCCTTTTCCTTATGAAGGAGAAGAAGATGCAGATATTATAAATGCAGGTAAACAAACCATAACGACTATGCCAGGGGCTTCTTTTTTTGATTCTGCAATGAGTTTTGCAATGATTAGAGGTCAGCATGTTGATTTAACAGTTTTGGGAGCTATGGAGGTGTCAGAACAAGGTGATATAGCTAACTGGAAAATTCCTGGGAAAATGGTTAAAGGAATGGGAGGAGCAATGGATCTTGTGGCTAGTGCAGAGAATATTATTGTTGCTATGATGCATACCAATAAGGCGGGTAAATCTAAACTACTTAAAAAATGCTCACTTCCACTCACAGGAGTTGGGTGTGTAAAAAATATTGTTACCAACCTTGCATTCTTAGAAGTGACAAGTGAGGGGTTCAAACTTTTAGAAAGAGCATCAGGGGTATCTGTAGAAGATATTCAAAATGCTACTGAAGGGAACTTAATTATTGAAGGTGATATTCCTGAAATGACTTTGTAAGGGTTTGTTTCTAATTCTATGAATATAGCAACGAATAATAATTAATGCACTACGAATAATAAAAAAACAAAGACCTCGTTATTAATAACAAGGTCTTTGTTTTTTATTTTTGAAAGAAAAGCACTACACTTTTAAGCAATTTTCTATCCTGTTAAACCTTTGCTTTAAGGCTTAAAAACAGTAAAAAGAAAAATAAATGTTAAAATTTAGTGTATTTTGTCGATTATTTATGTATTTTAACGTTGTTGTTGAAAATAATTTGCATATTAGCATCGAGATAAAAAGTAATCCCCTAGATAAAAAATTATTTTTTTGAATTAAAAAGAAAGTATTAACCCCCACAAAGTTTCCCCGTATTATGAAAAAACGTATTAATCGTCTGCAGAAGTCAATCAAACCTACAATAGATTTGATTTCAAACTGTGTTTATGTGGCGAAGAAAGTATTTTTGTTGATGTGATTTTTGTTGTTAATTAATCGCAACCGTCCCCAAGTCGCGATGAATGAAACCTGTTATACTCTTAAGACTTAACAGGTTTTTTTTGATTTATATTTATATTCCTTTTGGAATAGCGTTAATAAGTTTTTTAGTGTACTCTTTGTTTGGGCTATTGTAGATGTTATCTGCATCTCCATGCTCTTCTATTTGCCCTTTGTTCATGACTAATAGCTGGTCAGACATGTATTTTACCACTGCAAGATCATGTGATATAAAAATGTAAGTAAATCCAAAATTATCTTTTAGATCATTTAATAAATTTAATACTTGTGCCTGTACAGATATATCCAGTGCACTCACAGATTCATCACATATAATAAGTTTTGGTTGTAGCGCAATGGTTCTTGCAATACCTATTCGTTGGCGCTGTCCTCCACTAAATTCATGAGGATAGCGATCAAAATGTTCCTCAGACAGGCTTACCCTGTTTAGTAATTCAATTACTTTCTGCTTTCTTTCTGTGTCATTAGTATGTAGATTATGAGCCTGCATAGGTTCCATAATAGCATTTCCTGCTGTAAGTCTAGGGTTTAGAGAGGCAAAAGGGTCTTGAAATATCAACTGAATTTCTTTTCTCAGGTTTCGTATAGCAGAAGGGGGTAGTTGTGTGATATCTTGTCCTTTGTAAATAATCTGACCACTATTGGCCTTGTCTAATTGTAAAATTGTGTTTCCTAATGTAGATTTGCCACATCCTGATTCACCAACAAGTCCCAAAGTTTCCCCCTCATAAAGTTTAAAACTTACATCATTTACCGCGGTAAACTCAGTTTTTTTAAATAACCCTGCTTTAGAGAAATAACTTTTTTTAACATTTATGACTTCTAGTAAAGGTGGTTTACTATATAAGTGTTGATGATGTTCTTTTCTCATTTCTTTGGTGATAATTTCTTTTATTTGATTACTATCATTAAGAAAATCAGAAATAGTTGGTAGTTTTTTTAAACGAATCTTCAAAGGAGGACGAGCATTTATCAATGCCTTGGTGTATTCTTTTTCTGGAGTATGAAATATTGTATCTACCGTTCCGTATTCTATCATTTTGCCTTGATACATTACTAAAACTTGATCAGCAATTTCAGAAACCAACGATAAATCATGAGATATAAAAAGAATACTCATGTTATATTCTTTCTGTAAGCTTTTTAGTAAGCTTATGATTTCTTTTTGTACCGTTACATCCAATGCTGTGGTAGGTTCATCTGCAATAAGCAATTTGGGTTTACAAGCAATAGCCATTGCAATGACTATACGTTGTTTTTGACCACCACTTAGTTGATGAGGGTAGGAGGAATATGCACGATTGGGGTCAGGAAGTTTTACTTTTTCAAACAAAGAAAGGACCTCTTCTTTTATTTTGATGGCAGAGAGAGAAGTATGCTGACGCAAAATTTCGGCAACTTGTTTGCCACATTTCATAGATGGGTTTAGAGAACTCATGGGTTCTTGAAAAATCATAGCGATCTCATTTCCGCGAATTGCTCGATAATTTTTTTCTGTAAGATTGGTTAATGAGGTGTTGTTATAAACAATATCTCCTTTGGTAATCTTTGAGATTTTAGAAGGGAGCAAGCCAAGAATAGCTAATGACGCTACAGATTTTCCGCTCCCAGATTCACCTACAACACCTAATATCTCATTTTTATGTATATCAAAAGAAAGATCATATAATACCTGATTTTCCTTTTTATTAGAAGAAAAAGATACACAAAGATGTTGTACAGAAAGTAGTATAGTATTGTTCATAATCAAAAAGCTAGGTAAATTTAGGAAATTCAACGGTTTTCAGGATTTCTTTTTGCAACTATTTTGGTGCGATATTTGCTATATTTACTGGTCAAAGCATACTATGAAGCTATTAAAACTTTCTCTTCGTACACGAATTTTTATATCAATGACAATATTGGTGTTAATTGCTTCAATATTGATTGCGGCGGTTACCATCTATCAATATAAAGAAGATGCAGAAGAATACCATCAAGGACGATTAGAGCGAAAAGAACAGCGGATACAGATTGCAATAAATAATGTTCTTAAAAGTACAACCTATCCCGTAAATGAAGAGAATATTACTTCTATTTTTAGAGAAAGAGGAAGGATTTATCAAATATCAGAAGAGCACTCACTCCCCGTTAATATTTACGATTTATCAGGACAATTACTGATCAAATCAGAAGGTAATTTTATTGAAGATACGATTGGAAAAAAATTGAATCCAATAATTATAGATACGCTTGCCTCCTTATACGATAAGCGATATTTGATAAAGTCAGAAAAAAATGACGAAAAATTCTTGTCATCATACACCTATATAACAGATAGTAGAGCAAAACCATTAGCTATACTTAATTTACCTTACCTAGAAGATGATCACTTAATTACAAGAGAATTGCTGGAGTTTCTAAAGCACTTGGGGCAAGTGTATTTGTTGATGCTTTTAGTAGCGGTAGTATTGGCATATTTTCTTTCAAGGTATATAACGAGATCCTTAAAAGCAATATCAGAAACTATAGATCAGACACGATTAGATAAACGTAATAAACGTATACAAATAGGAGATGCTGGAGAAGAAATACATACATTGGTCAATGCGTATAATAGTATGATTGATGAACTAGAAGAAAGTGCAGTAATGCTGGCTAAGAGCGAACGGGAAGCAGCTTGGAGAGAAATGGCAAAACAGGTGGCACATGAGATCAAAAATCCGTTAACTCCCATGCGATTAACTGTGCAAAGTTTTCAGCGCAAATTTGATCCCCAAGATCCAGATATCCATCAAAAACTTCAGGAGTATAGTGATACTTTGATTCAGCAAATTGATACAATGAGCTCTATTGCTTCTGCGTTTTCTAATTTTGCGCAAATGCCTGCTCAAAAAAATGAAACCCTTGATGTGGTAAAGATTGTAGGATTAGCATTAGATATTTTTAATGAAGATTATATTATTTTTCCTTCAGAAAAAGAAAAAATCATAGCCAAGTTTGATAGAACCCAGCTTATCCGAGTTGTTACGAATCTTGTAAAGAATGGTATACAGGCAATTCCAGAGGGTCAGGTACCAAAAATAATAGTCGATGTGTTTTTAGAAAATGACGAGGTGGTCATTATGGTTAGTGATAATGGGATAGGAATAAGTGAGGAAAATAAGAAAAAAGTTTATGAGCCTAAATTTACTACTAAAACCAGTGGTATGGGGCTTGGGTTGGGAATGGTAAAAAATATTGTTGAAACTTATAATGGAAGCATTACTTTTACATCACAAGAAGAAAAAGGAACTGTTTTCAAGGTCAAATTCCCAAAAGAATTATAAACCATATAACAATAATAAGAAATGTTAGTAGGTTTGTAAAAAGACTTACATCAATATAAAAAATACTTAATACAAACAACAAAAACTATAATGTACACTAATATTCTAACATCACAGAACAAAGGAGTTACTACTATAACGATTAATCGTGAGTCAAAACTTAATGCACTTAATAAAGATACTATTCAAGAATTGCATGCAGCGGTTAGAGTTGCAGATTTGGATGCCGATACCAAAGTCATTATTCTTACAGGAAGTGGAGAAAAGGCTTTTGTAGCTGGAGCAGATATCAGTGAATTTGCAGATTTTTCTGTGTCAGAAGGAGGAAAACTAGCCGAGAAAGGACAAGAATTACTTTTTGATTTTATAGCAAACCTTTCTACACCTGTAATAGCGGCAGTAAATGGTTTTGCGCTAGGGGGAGGATTAGAACTTGCTATGGCAGCACATTTTAGAATTGCCAGCGATAATGCAAAAATGGGATTGCCAGAGGTTTCTTTGGGAGTGATTCCTGGATATGGAGGAACACAACGACTGCCACAATTAGTGGGTAAAGGAAGAGCGATGGAGATGATTATGACGGCAGGAATGATTGACGCTAATCAAGCATTACAGTATGGGTTGGTAAATTATGTGACACCACAAGAAGAGTTAATACCTTTGGCAGAGAAACTAGCTGGAAAAATTATGAGAAACTCTTCTGTAGCAATTAGTGCAGCAATCAAATCTGTAAATTCTGGTTATGAAGATGGTGTGAATGGATATAAAGTGGAGGTAGCACAGTTTGGAAACTGTTTTGGTACTCAAGACTTTAAAGAAGGAACAACGGCGTTTTTAGAAAAACGAAAAGCGGATTTTCCTGGTAAATAAAAATTAGTTAAAAGAAGAATTAAAAGGAAAAGAGTATTTTTTTTGATTCTTCTTTAGATAAATAAGTAAGCTTCATAGTTTTAAAACCTCACTTAGTGAGTAAAAATAAAATAAGTACATTTGTAAATAACTAACCGATTGCTTAGTTTCATAATATTGGAAATATTTGATGGCTAGAAAAAAGAAATATAAAGAAGAAGAGGTGATAGAAAAGGCAATGCATCTTTTTTGGAAAAATGGGTATGAGTCTACTTCAGTACGCATGTTGGAGAAAGAGATGGGGATAAACCAATTTTCTGTATATGCGAGCTTTGGAAATAAACAAGGGGTTTTTTTAGAAAGCTTAAAATGCTATAAAAAGAAAATACAAACTGAGCTTTTGGATACTCTAGATGCGGCTAATGGAATAGAAAGTGTTAAACAGTATTTTTATAATTTTTTAATTTTTTCCAAAGATCAAGAAGGAAATAAAGGGTGTCTTGTAACCAATACAATTAATGAATTAGAAGACGGTGTAGACACATCAATTGCTGATGAGGTTTTTAAGTTTGCAACAAACGTTCGGGAGAATTTTTATAATAAGCTACGGCAAGAAGAAAGGATTAGTGAAAAAGAAGTAGAAGAGAAAGCAAATTATTTAATAATTTCATTACAAGGATTATCGGTCGCATCAAAAGTGTTTAAAGAGAAAGAACTGTTTGATTATATAGAAGGAGTTTTCAAGAATGTATAGGTTTTTTGGAGTAAACACACTATATTAAAAACTAAGAAAGTAATTATAAGTATGCCTTTTTTATTTATAAAAATTCATTTCATCAATATATTTCCATACTTCAAAAGGAAGCATAGGTCTTACATTTTTATTGATAGCAATATTCTTGCGAATCAATGTTGAAGAAATCTCCATTATAGGAGCATCAACTCTATGTATTTTTGGGTGATTGTCAAACTGAGTCTCTATAATTCCATCAGAAATTCTAGGGTATACATAAATGTTATGACGCTCTAAAATAGTCTCATAGTTTTTCCATTTATGAAAGCTTTTTAAATTGTCTTCTCCCATAATCAGATGAAATTCCTTTGTTAGATATTTTTCCTGTAGATGTGCAAGGGTGTAGACAGTATAGTTGGGTTGCGATAGTTTAAACTCGATATCGCTGGGTTTTAATTTAGGGTAGGACTCAGTTGCTAGGTATACCATCTCATATCGATGATGATTGTCTAGTAAAGAGCTTTTCTTTTTATGAGGATTATGAGGAGTTACGACCATCCAGAGCTCATCAAGATCAGAATGTTCAGCCATGTGATTGGCAATCGTTAAGTGACCAATATGAATAGGGTTAAAGGTGCCAAAGTATAATCCAATTTTTTTCATCAAAAAGCATAGTTTTGATTTGATAGCATATAGAGATTTCTATATGCTATCAAATTTTTAGTATTACAAAAGAAACTTTTTTACCAATTGATATACTTCGTCCTTTGCTTTTTCAAGAGTATCATTGGTTACGATAGCATCAAATTGCGGAGCAGTAGCCATCTCTGTAGAAGCTTTGGCAACTCTCATATTAATTTTGTCTTCTGATTCGGTTTTACGTTTTTTTAAACGGATTTTTAATTCTTCAATACTTGGAGGTTTAATAAAAATAGCCAATGTCTGATCAGGATATATTTTTTTGATATCTAATCCACCAACTACATCTATGTCAAAAATAACATGCTTGCCATTGTTCCAAAGACGCTGTACCTCGGTTTTTAGAGTACCATAGAAATTATCTCGATAGACTTCTTCCCATTCCAGAAATTCATCTGCTTTGATTTTATCCTTAAATTCTCGTAATGATAAAAAATAGTAATCTTTTCCGTGTACTTCTGCTCCTCTAGGTTCTCGAGAAGCGGCGGAGATAGAAAATCCAAGATTCAATTTTTCTTGGTTAAGCAAGTATTTAACTAAAGTAGTTTTTCCACTTCCAGACGGAGCTGAAAGCACAATAAGTTTACCTTGGTTCATTTACAACACATTTAGTAATTGTTCTTTAATTTTTTCGAGTTCATCTTTCATTTGAACTACCAATTGTTGCATAGGTGCATAATTAGATTTACTACCAATAGTATTAATCTCACGACCTATTTCTTGAGTGATAAATCCAAGTTTTTTACCATTAGAATCAGAAGAATTCAAAGTAGATGTAAAATATTCTAAATGATTTGCTAATCGAACTTTTTCCTCGGTAATATCAAATTTTTCTAAGTAGTAAATCAGCTCTTGTTCAAAACGATTTTGATCTACTTCTTCTTTTAGATCAGAAACAGCTTTATGTAAGCGTTCTCTTACAATTTCAATACGTTCAGGGTCTATTTGAATCACTTTTTCAAGTAATTTACCGATATTGGTAATACGTAGATTGAAATCTTTTTCAAGCGCTTTCCCCTCGTCAGTTCTATAGTTTTCAATTTCTGATAAAGCAATGGTAAGCTCTTTTTTTATGGCATCAAACTCTTCTTTGTTAATTTGTTCACGTTCGGTTTTTAGAGCATCTGGCATGCGTACTGCCATTTTTAATAACTCGGTAGTGTCACCTTGATGTACATTGGATAGTTGTCTGATGTATTCTTTTACAATAGCTTCATTGACCTTGTTGGATGTTTCTTCACCTGTTGCTTCTACATATAAACCAAAGTCAACCTTACCTCGTACCAATTTTTTTGCAATGGTATTTCGCATTTCAAGCTCCTTTTCACGGTATTGTGAAGGAATTCTTGCGTTGAGATCTAGGTTTTTACTATTAAGAGATTTAACCTCAATTGTGATTTTCTTTGTAGGTAGCTGTAGGATAGACTTCCCAAAGCCTGTCATAGATTTGATCATAAAATTATGCTAAAAGTTGCACGAAGATAAGGAAAACTGCTGACCTAGATAATAATAAGAATGATTTAGACAAGGTGTAGTGGTTTTCAGATTTATTTTATTTGAATATGCATACAAGTTTTGTCAATGTACTTTCCTACTTCAAGGAAGAACTTTGGAATAGAACCATTAATTTTGAACCCCATTTTTTTATACAAAGCTATGCCTGTTAAATTAGAAGCGTATACCTCTAGCCAGATCACTGATAAAGAGGATTTTTCTTTAGACCACTCCAGTACATTTTGAATCAATAGTGTTCCGATGCCTTGATTATGCCATTTGGTGTGTATTCCCATCCCTATCATAGCTGTATGTTGCATTTTCTTTCGCCAGCTGGCTGTAAGGTCAATATTGCCAATAAGTTCTCCGTTATATTCTGCTACAAGTAATAAGCTATTTGGATGTTTATGAAAATTTTGGATGTGTTCTGCCTCTTCTTCAATAGTGTTAGCGTATTCATAATCAAATAAGGGGATTGTATTTGATAAGGCAATATACTCAAGTTTTAAAGCTAATAGTTGTTCAGCATCTTGCGCTACTGCTTCTCTTATGAGTATAGAGTAGTTTAATTTGGTTTTATATCTTTTAGAAAGAAAATCCAATGTTATTTAAGTATTAGGGTTTTTATCTCGTATTCTTTTATAAAGTTTGATTCCCATCATTAATAATATAGATAGCGATATGATACCTACAACTCCATAAATCCAATTGACAGCATCACGCACAATAACCAAAAAGATAACAGCAAATAAGATAATGGTGGCCCCTTCGTTCCACATTCGCATTTGCCCTGATGACCATTTTATAATATTGTTCTGAAGTTGCTGGTATATGTGATGACACTTTAGGTGATATGCGATCAAAAGTATAACAAACCCAAGTTTTACATGCATCCAAGGTTGTTGTAGCCAAGCTGGCATTAAGATGAGTAACCAGATAGCAAATAAAGTAGCTAGTATAGCAGAAGGCCAAGTAATAATAAACCAAAGACGTTTGGTCATAAGTTTAAGTTGTGTACCTAATATCTCTTTGTCTGGTGAAGGTTTTTGAGAGGCTTCTATTTGATATATAAATAATCTAGGGATATAAAATAATCCAGCAAACCATGTAATTACAAAGATAAGATGCAATGATTTTATGTAATTGTAATATTCGAGCATTATATATTTTTAAGAAATAACATAGGTATCCTTCAATAACATGCGATAACTACTGCTATTAAAAATCCAAAAATAAGAAATCTCATTTGTATATAGCAATACTGTCAAGATGAGTTCTATGATAAAACCAAATTAATCTAATTATCTACAAACAAATAATTAAGCTGTAGGGTATTGAATTCTGTATTAAAACTTTTGATCTCCTTAGAAATTAGAGTGTCAAGAAGAGTGAGTTGCTTGTTGATCATTTTGGTAAGTTCATTTTTTACAGCAATATCTTGCTCTGTAGGACCAAAATCCCCCATGCTTACTAGTGCATTGAGGTGTGCTAATTTATTGGTAAGTTTGATAGGGAAATTCAAGGGGTCTTGATTGCTTTTATTTTTGGTTTGATAGAGTGCTTTCTCAATCTCTTCAAATTGTTCCTGTAACTCTGTTGCCTTTTTTACCAAATCAGTAGTTGTATCATTACCTTTGTATTGTGTAGTAAAGGATTTTAGCTGTGTGTTGATTTTTCTGATTTTCTTAATAGATTTATGGGCTTTGTCAACAGTCTTGTTAATATCAGTAACAAAATCAAATTGAGATTTCATTTGTGGGATTGTAGCTTCTGCCCTTGGGTCTGCAAGAATGGTGAAAGATTGCTTTGATATTTCTTTTTTGTTTATAGAAAGACTCACATTGTAGGTGCCAGGTACAGATTTTGGACCATCCAAGCTTGCCCACCAAAGGATCATGCCTTTTGGCTTTTCAGCTCCCTTGCCTTTCATATCCCAAGTAAAGATATTAGCTCCTTTTTTTACTTCTAATTGATTCTTTTTCTCTTTTGCTTTTGTGTTAAAAGATATAAGAGTATCATTTTTGGTGTTGAAATAAGTTAAGGAGATAGTGTCTTTTGTAGCATCATAATTTTTGAGATAAAAATATGTCATAACTCCTGCGGGGTGGTTAGTTCCTTCTGTTTTAGAATTTTTGTTGCTACGACCAGATAGTCTATAAGAGTCTTTAGGTTTGTACAAGATGTGATCTTGATTTTTTGAGATGTTATTTAACTGGTGTATAACAGTAAGATCATCAATAATCCAGAGGCTTCTTCCTTGTGTAGCAACGATAAGATTATTGTTTTTAATTGTTATGTCAGTGATTGGTACAATTGGTAAGTTTAATTGAAAAGATTTCCAGTTGTTTCCATCGTCAAAAGAGATATACATACCAGTTTCAGTACCCGCGTATAATATTCCTTTTTGCTTAGGATCTTCTCGTACTACTCTAGTAAAATGTTCATCTTTGATTCCATTAGTGATTTTGACCCAAGACTTTCCATAATCAGTAGTTTTATAGAGATATGGAGTAAAATCACCAGACTTGTATCTGGTGCCAGCTATGTAGCATGTGCCTTCTGCAAATGAACTGGGTTCAATGCTATTGATCATCATCCATTCAGGCATTCCTTTTGGTGTCACATTATTCCATGAGGCTCCTCCGTCTTGACTAATATGGATTAATCCATCATCACTTCCTGTCCAAAGTAATCCTTCTTTAAGAGGGCTTTCTGCGGCAGCAAAAATAGTGCAGTAATACTCTACAGAGGTATTATCCTGTGTGATAGGTCCTCCTGAAGATTTTTGTTTATCAGGATCATTACGAGTCAAATCTGGGCTAATAACTTTCCAGCTTTGTCCTTCGTTTTCTGTAACATGAACATGATTGGAGAATGTGTATAACCGATTAGGATTATGTTTAGAAAATAATATTGGGAAATTCCACTGAAATCTATATTTCATGTCCTCTGCACCATGCCCCATAGGATTATCTGGCCATACACTTATGGAGCGTACAGTTTCTGTTTTATGGTTTTTTCTGGTAAGGAAACCATCATAACTTCCTCCGTAAACAATATCATTGTTTTTAGGATCTACCGCAATATGGGCAGATTCTCCTCCAGCAGTTCTTTCCCAATCATGTTCAGAAATTGAAGAACCAGTACTTCGATGGTTAATACGAATGGTGGAATTGTCTTGTTGCGCAGCATAAATTCTATAAGGAAAACTATTGTCTGTAGTTACTCTATAAAACTGAGAAGTAGGTTGATTGTGATAGGTGCTCCATGTTTCACCACCATCATAGGTAATTTGTGCGCCTCCATCATCACCAATGATCATACGTTTGGGGTTCTCGGGGGCAATCCAGAGGTCATGATGATCCCCATGAGGAGCATTGTAACTACTAAAGTTTTTGCCACCATCTTTACTTTTGTGATAAGATACATTGACTACATAAACAATATCAATATCCTTTGGATCAGCATAAATTCGAGTGTAGTACCATGCTCGTTGACGCAAACTTCTATCACTATTTAAAAGAGTCCATGTTTCACCACCATTATCACTGCGATATACACCTCCTTTTTCTTTATTTTCTACAATTGCCCATATACGTTCACTATTTACAGGTGAAACGGTAATGCCAATAATCCCCAAAGTATCTGTTGCAAACCCTTTATTGGTTGAAATTTCTTTCCATGTTCCACCACTATCAGTGCTTTTCCATAATGCAGAACCTTTTCCTCCCGAGCTTAGGCTATAAGGAGTTCTTCTGGCGTTCCATGTTGAGGCATATATAATTCTAGAGTTATTAGGGTCGATAATTAGATCAACAGCACCTGTATCTTGATTAGCAAAAAGAACGTTGTTCCATGTTTTACCGCCATCTTTACTTTTATAGAGCCCTCGTTCTTGTGTAGGTTTGTATATGTTTCCTAATACAGTAGCATAAACAATATCAGGATTGGTTGGGTGAATTGCAATTCTAGGAATGTGTCTGCTTTTTGGCAAGCCAGATTGTATCCATGTTTTTCCAGCATCTACACTTTTCCAGACACCATAACCAGATGATACATTTCCTCGAAGTGTTTTTTCACCACCTCCAACATAAATCACATTGGGGTCACTTTTGGATATAGTAATTGCACCAATAGACCCTCCAAAAAAGCCATCAGAAATATTTTGCCATGCACGCCCTCCATCAACTGTTTTCCATACACCACCACCTGTGGCGCCAAAATAGAATAGATTAGGTTTCCCAGGAACTCCAGTTACGGCAGCACTTCGGCCACCTCTAAATGGGCCGATTAATCGATATTCAAGGGCATCATATAGTTCTTGATTGTAAACCTGAGAGTTAAGATTTGATATCGTAAGAAAAGCTAAAAGAAGAATAAGGAATGTTCTAGGTAGTTGTAAATGCATGTTTATTGGTGTTTAATTTTAAAAAGCCTACGTTGCTAGGTAAGTAGTTAAAAAATAGATTTGATGGGACACTAAAGTCAGGAATTAAAAACTATTTCAAAAAAAATTCACGTAATTTTAACCTTATACAAAAAAGAAAATTTAGGGATAACATCACTATTGCTGTGTTTTATTTTGAAGCATAGAGTAAAAATCCATCATTTTTCTTATGAGTAAATTTAAATCAGAACTGGTATTAGTCCTTAAAAATAAAGAGTTAAGAGGTTTTTGTAGTGATGAGTTTTGATTTTACTTCGCGATTCAGGAAATAACCAGTAACGATGGTTGCTAGAATATCTGCTATTGGAAAAGAAATCCAAACACCTAATTCTCCATAAAACTTAGGTAGAATTAAAATCAATGGAATAAAAAAGAATCCTTGCCTTGATAAGGTTAGTAATAATGCAGGTTTTGCTTTGCCCGCTGCCTGAAAATAAGCGGCACCTATAAGTTGTAGGGCAATGATGGGGGTAGCGGCAAAAACCCATCGCATTGGTGTTGCGGTATGTGCTAAAACATATTGATTTAATGCTAATTCTTTAGGGCTTAGATTAGGATTGTTACTGAGAAATAAAGCGGTTATTTCTGAAGGAAAAATCATCAGCCCAATAAAAACTAAGGTGGCAACAATTGCAGCGTATTTAATAGCAGTATTAATCGATTCTCGTACACGAGAGTATTGTTGAGAACCATAGTTATACCCAGCAATAGGTAGGAAGCCTTGAGTAACGCCAAATACAGGAAATAGTGCAAACATTAGCATTCGACCAATAATGGCATATACAGCAATGAGACCTTCTTGACCTAGATCAAATAAAATATTATTCATTAATAGATAAGTGATACTTACTACAGCTTGTCTAGCAAGGGTAACACCTCCTAATGAAGAGATTTCAGAAACAATTTCTTTTTGCAAACCAAAATGGCGAAAACCTAATTTCAGTTCTGAATTCTTAGAGCCAAAAAACCAAAAAATATATAGAAAGCAAGCTAGATATGACGCTGTTGTTGCCCATGCGGCACCCTGCATTCCCATATCCATTAGGTTGATAAAAACATAATCCATTATTAGATTTCCTAATGTGGGGATAATCATAGCAATCATAGCAAATTTAGGTTTCCCCTCTGCACGAATTACTGTATTACCCATCATAGCAAAACCTAGAATAGGCACTCCGTATAAAACAATGATGTAGTATATTTTTGCGGGATCAAAAATATCACCCTTCCCTCCAAATTTTGGGATAATGCTATTAGCAAAAACTAAACCCAATACGGCCAAAGATACTGTACATAACAAAGTAAGGATAATTTGATTTCCAAAAGTTTGTAGTGCTTTTTCTTTGTCATTTGCACCTAGTGCTCTAGAGATGATACTGGATCCTCCTATGCCTATGGCCATCCCAAGGGCAGCAATAAAAAATGATACAGGTAGTACGACATTTATTGCAGCAATAGCAATAGAACCAATCCAATTGCCTACAAAAATAGAATCAATTAAGACATTCAGAGACATTACCAATATCCCTATCGATGCAGGTAATGCTTGTTTTACAAGTAATTTTCCTATAGGTTCTGTTCCTAATGCTTCAGCAGTAAGTTTTGCCATTAAACAGTTTGAGTTTTTGTAGTAGCCCAATCATTGACCCAGTTTGCTAGCAAACCTGACCAATCTTCGCGATCATTAAGGCAGGGTATTGTAGTGAATTCTTTACCACCTACTTCATGAAAAATTTCTTCTCCTTCCATTGCAATTTCTTCCAAGGTTTCTAGGCAATCAGAAACAAAAGCAGGGGTTACAATAGCCATTTTTTTGACTCCTTCTTTTCCCATTCGCTCAATGGTGCTATCTGTATAAGGTTGTAACCAAGGGTCAAAACCCAATCTTGATTGAAAAGAAGTTGAATAAGTGCCTTCTTGTAAGTTTAGTTTTTTTGCAACTTCTTGGGTAGTTTTATAGCATTGATGGCGATAACAAAATTCGTGTGCTGGAGAGGGGGTATTGCAACATGATCCATCGATCTTGCAGTGAGATTTTGTAATATCACTTTTTCTAATATGTCTTTCGGGTACTCCATGGTAAGAAAAAAGAAGATGCTCGTAGTCTAAACTCTCTAGTTTTTCAGCAATACTATTGGATAAGATATTTATGTATTCTGATTTATTATAAAATGCAGGGATATCTGTGAATTTCATATCAGGAAAATAGCTTGCTCGTAATTCTTCTGCCAGTACTAAAATCGTTTCTGTAGTAGCCATTGCAAACTGTGGGTAAAGAGGAAGCAGTAATACCTCAGTAACACCTTGATCATGTAGTTCTTGTAATCCTTTTTTGATATTCATTGAGCCATAACGCATGGCTAACCCTATAGGAATAGAAGTGCTATCAGCAACTTTTTTTTGTAATCTTTCTGATAATACAATCAGGGGTGACCCCTCATCCCACCATATTTTCTTATAAGCTTCTGCCGATTTTTTAGGTCGGGTGTTTAAAATAATTCCTTTTACTAGTAGTATTCTAGCCCAAAGCGGAACATCAATTACTCTGGGGTCCATCAAAAATTCACCTAAATATTTTTTTACATCTTTTTGGGCTGTACTATCTGGTGATCCAAGATTAACAAGGAGAACTCCTTTACTCATATTTTTCCTTTTTGCATGTACAAAAATACAAACTATAAAGAGGAATAAAATAAAAAGTGATAAGACTTTTTGATAGTTGTATTGTCTATTTGTTGTCTTAATGCTTGTAAGGTATAGGGTTGCCAATAATAACTTAAAATACGTTAAATTCCAGTAAACCAAAAAAAGGACGATTTTATTTTAGTATTTTTAGGTAATTAAAAAAGCAAGGTAAACCTGATTCAATTAAAAAAATGATGTTTTTAATTGTTATGGGGTTTCATATGACTATTAATTCTAAATTATAAAAGCACATGAAACGTATAATTGTAGATGTAGAAAAAGATAAGTTATCTTTTCTTCTAGAACTTTTAGACCAGTTTGAATTTGTATCCGTTTTGGCTGATACTACAGAAGAAGATACAGGGATGTATGATTCTATTGTATCCTTGCAAAAAGGGATTGGTATCCCTAGAGATGAATTATTTGACTAATTGAGTTTTAACTTAAACTCATGACATATTTTTTTGGTGTAGTGCCGAACTTCTTTTTAAACGCAGCAATAAAATGGCTAGCTGTGCTATACCCAACTTTTAAGCCAACTTCATTTACGTTATGACTTCCAGAGGCAAGTAACTGTCTAGCTACTTCCATTTTGTAATCAAAAAGAAATGTATATACTGGTTCTCCATAAATTTGTTTAAAACCATCTTTGAGCTTTTTGAGAGGTAATCCAATTTCTTTTGATAATTGTTGTAGTGTAGGAGGCTCAGCCATACGAGCAATAATAATTTCTTTTGCTTTTCTGATTTTTATTACATTTTCTTCATCGACCAGAAAAGGGCACTGTTCAATATCTGTATCTCCAGGTCTATTAAAATAAAGGCTTAATAATTCATAAGCTTTTCCTTTACAGTATAATTGTTTGATAGATGGATGCAAACTATAATTCATAATCTGATTAAGTACTACTGCCATAGAAGGAGAAATACCTGCATCTGTATAGTATTTTTTATCTCGATTCCCTTCACTTAAAAAAGGAATATAGTCTGCTTCTTTAGAAAATAAAGAATGAAACTTTTTTATAGAGATAAGGATGGTAATTAGCCACGAATCTTGTTTCATTTCCAGATTCATGGGTAAGTCTCGTTGTGGATTATAGAGAAGAAGTGAATTCTCTTCAGAAAGATTTATAGCATAACTTCCATTATTGAAATTAAACTTAATAGCTCCTTTGATACAGAAATGAAATTGAATCAAATTGCTGTCGATATCTCTAACAACTCTTTGATTTTCATTGGTTTCATTTTGAAATTTAAGGATGTAAAAACCGTCTTCGATAAAGGTTTCTTCTAGAATCCCTGAAGCGTTGTTTTTTAGTTCAATTTCCATAATTATAAAATTTTATTTATTTAGAATGAATCTAAACTATCGATATAAGAACCTTTCTTAGCTCTACAAAAATAAGGGTTTTTTGTGTTTTTTTTGCAAATAATGTCAGAAACAACGTTTTTCGACACTAAAAATCCCTCTAGCGTTATTTTTTCTGATCTATCTAAAATACTTTTGTTACGGAATATAATAGAATTGATTACATGGAGCCTCACTTAAGAGCTAAAGGAACGAACTTTTACACAATTGGACTTAGTTATAAAAAAGCTGATGCAGAGATCAGAGGTCATTTTAGTGTAAATGATGAGGTCAAGGCAAGAATACTACAACGAGCCCAAGAAGATGGTATAGAAGCATTACTTGTTACTTCTACCTGTAATCGAACAGAACTACATGGTTTTGCACAGCACCCATTTCAATTAATTAAATTACTATGTGAGCATACTCATGGTACTGTAGAGGAGTTTGAGAAGGTGGCGTATGTGCATAAAAACAGGAAAGCAGTAGCGCATTTATTTAAAGTGGGTACTGGTTTGGATAGTCAAATATTAGGGGATTTTGAAATTATAAGCCAACTAAAAATAAGTTTTAAAGCTTCTAAAAAAGCTGAGATGACAAACCCTTTTTTAGAAAGGCTTATCAATGCGGTAATTCAGGCAAGCAAACGAATCAAAAATGAAACAGAAATTTCTTCTGGAGCAACTTCAGTTTCTTTTGCGTCAGTACAATACATTTTAAAAAATGTAGAAGATATTTCTAATAAGAATATTTTACTTTTTGGTACAGGAAAAATAGGAAGAAATACCTGTGAGAATTTAATTAAGCATACCAAAAATGATCATATTACGCTTATTAACCGTACCAAAGATAAAGCAGAAAAAATAGCAGGAAAATTTAATCTTGTTGTAAAAGATTATGCTAATATCCAATCTGAAATAAAAAACACAGATATCCTGATTGTCGCAACAGGAGCACAGAATCCAACAATTTCTAAGCAATTAATACACTCGCAAAAACCATTGTTGATTTTGGATCTTTCTATTCCTAAGAATGTTGCAGATGATGTCACAGAATTACCTAATGTAACTTTGGTGCATTTGGATCATTTATCAAAAATGACAGATGATACATTACAAAGAAGAAAACAATACATTCCGCAGGCAGAAGAAATTATAGAAGAAGTAAAGTTAGAGTTTGATAATTGGTTAGAGACTAGAAAATTTGCTCCTACCATTAGAGCTCTCAAAAATAAATTGTTTACATTAAAAGATGCAGAAATTAATTTACAAAGAAAAAAGTATGCAGATTTTGATGAAGAGCAAGCAGATATTATAAGTAGTAGGATCATTCAGAAAATAACAAATCATTTTGCCAATCATCTCAAAGATGATAACACTTCGGCAGATGAGAGTATAGAGTTGATTCAAAAAGTTTTTCAATTACAAAAAAACAGCCTTGATTAGAACAATTCGCATAGGAACCAGAGATAGTGAGTTAGCACTTTGGCAGGCCAAAACGGTACAAAAGAGCTTAGAAGATTTAGGATGCAAAACTCAGTTAGTTCCTGTAAAATCAACAGGTGATATTGTGTTAGACAAACCATTATATGAGTTAGGTATTACAGGTATATTTACCAAAACCTTGGATATTGCCATGTTACAGAATGATATTGATATAGCTGTACATTCTATGAAAGATGTTCCTACCGCTTTGCCCAAAGGTATTGTTGAGGCTGCTATCTTGAAACGCGCTAATGTAAAAGACATCTTAGTGCATAAAGGATTAGAATTTTTAGAAAGTGATGGGATAATTGCTACAGGAAGTCTGCGTAGAAAAGCACAGTGGTTACATAAATATCCTAAGCATACAGTAACTGACCTGAGGGGGAATGTAAATACACGTCTTCAAAAACTCACTGATAATAAGTGGAATGGAGCAATCTTTGCTGCTGCTGGATTGGAGCGTATAAATTTGAAACCAGATAATTATAAAGATCTAGACTGGATGATTCCTGCTCCAGCACAAGGAGCAATGTTGGTAGTTGCCAAAGAGGAAGATACATATTGCCGAGACGTATTGTCAAACTTGAATGATAGAACTTCTGAAACATGTGTACATATAGAACGTGAATTTCTAAGAGAGTTAGAAGGAGGGTGTACAGCACCTATAGGAGCACTAGCAACCATTAAAGAGGATCTTATTTCTTTTACGGGAGTTTTGTTTAGTCTTGACGGAAAAGATAAAATAGAAGTAAGTAAAGAAATAAAGATAGATCAAAGCAAAGACTTTGGTGTACGATGTGCACAGGAGATATTGCAGAATGGTGGTAAGGAGTTAATGAAAAGAATTAAAGAAGAAATAGGGTAAAATTGAATACTTCACCAACATTACTTTCTACCAAGAAACTCTCTGTTGCTCAAAAAGAGTTAGTATTAAATACAGGATTAAGATTGGTTGAGTATAATGCTGTGACAATTGATTTTTTAGAAGTCAAAGGCCCAGAGAATACTATCTCGAATATAATTTTTACAAGCAAGAATGCAGTACATGCTGTTTTTAATCAAAAATCACTTCCTTTTTACAAAATAGAAAATTCTGAAATAAGAGTTTTTTGTGTGGGAGAAAACACAAAAAAACTATTGGAAGATAATGGATGTAATGTGGTAGAGGTTGCTTACAATGCATCAGATTTAGCTAAAATTATCATAAAAAGATATAAAAGCGACTCTTTTTTGTTTTTTTGCGGAAATATGAGAAGAGATGAATTACCAGATCTTTTAAAACAAAATAATATATCGATAGAAGAACAAATTGTATATAATACATATTTGACATCAAATATATTTAATCGTTTATTTGATGGGATATTGTTTTTTAGTCCATCGGCAATTAGAAGTTATGTGTCTACAAACAATATTGGAGAAAGTATTTTGTTTTGTATAGGAAATACAACTGCCTCTGAAGCTAGAAAATATACTGATAATGTAGTTGTTGCAAATCGTCCGACTATAGAAAATGTAATTGTTCAGGCAGCTACGTATTATAGAGATAAATAGAAAAAATATAACTCAGAAATACATATTTGAGCTAATAGAAAAATAAAATGACAGAATTAAAAAACGACCTATTTCTTAAAGCCCTACGAGGAGAAACAGTAGAACGCCCACCAGTATGGATGATGCGTCAGGCAGGACGATATTTGCCAGAGTTTCGCGCATTAAAAGCAAAGTATGATTTTTTTACACGTTGTAGAACACCAGAATTAGCAGCAGAGATAACGGTACAGCCTATTGATATCATAGGACCGGATGCCGCTATTTTATTTAGTGATATTTTGGTAATACCCCAAGCTATGAATATTGAGGTAGAGATGAAAGATGGAATCGGACCTTGGTTACCAAACCCTATTAGATCTCTAAAAGATGTAAAGCAAGTTGTTGTTCCTGATGTGCATGAAGAGTTAGGGTATGTAATGGAAGCTATTAAACTAACCAAAGAACAATTAGATAACCGTGTTCCTTTAATTGGTTTTGCAGGTTCTCCTTGGACCATTTTGTGTTATGCCGTACAAGGGCAAGGGTCTAAGAATTTTGATAAAGCCAAGGAGTTGTGTTTTGCGCAGCCAGAAGCAGCACACCAATTATTACAGAAGATTACTGATACTACAATTGCTTACCTCAAAGCAAAGGTAGCTGCGGGAGTTAATGCTGTTCAGGTGTTTGATAGTTGGGGAGGAATGTTATCACCTGTAGATTATCAGGAATTCTCATGGAAATACATTCAACAGATTATAGACGCGCTAAAAGACGAAACAGAAGTTATTGTTTTTGGAAAAGGGTGTTGGTTTGCATTACAGGAAATGGCAAAATCAGGAGCATCTGCACTTGGTGTAGATTGGACTTGTTCTGCACGTAATGCACGATATCTTACAGGAGGAAATATTACACTTCAAGGTAATTTTGACCCATCAAGACTATTATCTCCACCAGCAGATATTAAAAAGATGGTAAAAGAGATGATAGATGGCTTTGGTAAGGATAGTTATATTGCTAATTTAGGACATGGAATATTGCCTAATATTCCAGTAGAAAATGCACAAGCTTTTGTTGACGCTGTAAAAGAGTATAAAGTATAAGGATGAATGTCTGGGGTTTGGTAAAACAATTAAGTTTTAGGCAGTTTTATAGACTGGCCAAGACAATGCTTCAGAACCCATTATTTATATATCCAACTTTGATCGCAACACGAAGAACCATGATTATTTGTGATCAGTTGTTTGGAAAGGAACATCACGGCAATGGAAAAGCAAATGCTTTTAGACATGCGTTATGGAATGTGTTGATTTGTAAAAGTGTATTGTATAAAACAAAAAGCAAAGAAAAATCCGTTGATTGGGCACAGAAAATAACTGATATGCACGAGGAGCTAGCACCCAATGAACCAATAGCTACTGCTATGGATTTACATAATAATAAAATAGGACGTGATGTTTTTTTAAAACAAGATGTATGTTTTGAGGAAGAAAAAGTGATTACTCTTCTACAAGAACAATTGCAGAATGCCAAAGTAATAAAAGAGATTAATGAGGTATCAGTATATACAAATGATTTGGTGTATCTTATGTTTTGAAAGCATAAAAATTAATTAATAATGAAACAAAATCATAATGAAGACTACTAATAGGAAAATAGAATTAGTTTGTCTGTAGAGGATTGGTTATCAAGAGAGGTCAGGAAAATTACTCAATTCCTAATGAATCTATTATCCAAAGCTACTGAGATTACTACAAGTAATAAGGAAGAAAGCGTAACGATAATTACAAATAAATTAGAAGAAGAATTGGGGATATCTTTAGAGGAGGTGTGTAATATGGATAAAATGTTACTGATTACAACTCTAAAAAGACGAAACTTTGGTTTACAACATATAGAGTTGTTAGGGGATGTATTGGCAGAATTATATTTTAAAAATGCTACCCTGCAAAATATCTATCAAAAAGCAAATGAGCTTTATGCATATGTACAATCAAATGCGACAACGTATTCTATTGAGTTAAATCAAAAAATAGAAAGACTAAATAATAAATAGTATGTTCAAAAATATTATAAGTGGGATTAAAGCCTATTTTGGTACATTTAAACTGATCTCAAAACTTGGATTGTGGAGGTATTTTGCGATACCAATTTTAATTAGTGTAGTTACTGGAGTATCTTTTGTAGCATTAACTTATTTTTTTGCAAATAGCTTGGGAGCATTGATTGCCAAAGCTTGGGTTTGGGAGTGGGGATCAGAGACCTTTGCAACGATTAGTACATACATAGGAGGGTTAATGATTCTGGTTGTGGGGTTAATTTTGTATAAACATATTGTGATGGCACTGTCGGCTCCATTTATGAGTCCAGTTTCAGAAAAAGTAGAATCTCATTTGTTGGGAGAAACAAATCATACGCATCGTCAAACATCTTTTAGTCAACAATTATCTAGAGGGATACGAATTAACATACGTAATCTTATCAGAGAGTTATTGTTTATGATTCCGTTAGTGATTTTAAGTTTTATACCAATCGTTGGTATTATTGCTACCATATTGATCTTTTTGATACAAGCGTATTATATAGGTTTTGGTAATATGGATTATACTATGGAACGTCATTTTGGCTATAAAGAAAGCGTTCAGTTTGTTAAAAAGAACAGAGGTACCGCTATAGGTAACGGGATTGTATTTGTACTCATGCTCTTTATACCAATTTTAGGATTTATTATCACCTTACCAATATCTGTGGTGGCTGCCTCAACAGAGACTGTAAAGATTTTAAAAGAAAAAGGATTTATTAAATTAAACAGTGCATCAAAAGAAGTTCCTAAGATTGAAGCTTGATCAAGGATAAGCTTTTAAAAAATTATAGAAGAGGACTTTATTTTGTTTATTGTTATCAAATAAAACTTTGAATAGTAACAGAATGAATAAATTTCAGAAAGAAAATCATCAAAAGTTGAATATAAAAGACAGATTTTATCAATATATACAAGACCTTCAAGATACAATTACTTCTACTCTAGAAGAAATAGACGGTAAGGCCAAGTTTCAAGAAGATTTGTGGAAACGACCAGAAGGGGGTGGAGGTAGAACCCGAGTAATCGAAAATGGAGATGTTTTTGAGAAAGGAGGCGTAAATATATCAGGAGTTCATGGCGCATTGCCAAAAGCTATGCAGGGCTATTTTAATGTAGGTGATTTAGATTTCTTTGCATGTGGTCTATCATTGGTATTGCACCCTAAAAACCCTATGGTACCAACAGTACATGCCAACTGGCGCTATTTTGAAATGTATGATAAGACAGGAACCGTAGTAGATAGTTGGTTTGGAGGAGGGCAAGACTTAACACCTTATTATCTTTTTAATGAGGATGCAAAGCATTTTCATGAAGTGTGTAAAGCTTCTTGCGATATACATAACCCAGATTTTTATACCACTTATAAAAAGAAATGTGATGAATATTTTTATAATTCTCACCGAGAAGAAGGAAGAGGAATAGGGGGCTTGTTTTTTGATTATTGTAAAGCAACAGATATGATGTCTATGCAGGACTGGTATAATTTTGTAATAGAAATAGGAGATAGCTTTCTTGATGCCTATGTACCGATAGCAAAGAAGAGAAAGGAATTACCATATACCAAAGAGCAAAGAGATTGGCAAGAAATAAGAAGAGGACGATATGTAGAGTTTAATCTTGTACATGATAAAGGAACCCTATTTGGGTTAAAAACAAACGGAAGAATAGAAAGTATCTTAATGAGTTTACCTCCCCATGTGCAATGGCAATATGATCATCACCCAGAAAAAGGGAGTAAAGAAGAAGAATTACTAGAAGTATTAAAAAACCCAGTCAATTGGGTGCCAAATTAAACTCATATTATTTTTATGTTAAAATTTATTAGAAGAGTAGGTCTGATTATCAACTATAAGACCTTTGTAGTTATATTATTGTCTTTGATATCTAGTTATACATGCAGGTATTTTAATTTTATTGCTAATTTTCCTTTGAGTCTTATTGCTACCGCAATTGTTTTTCCTATTGTTTTTTCTATAGGAGGGGCATATAAACGTAGAGAGATTGCTTTAGATGAATACGGTGGGATAAAGGCACATGGTAGAGCTTTATATTTTGCAACCATTCATTGGTTAGAAAATCCTCCTGAAACTCTTAAAGAAGAGTTGAAAATTCATTTAGAAGGACTCATGAACGCATGTAGACATATGTTTACAAAACCAGTATCTGAACTTGAAAAATATGAAAAAGATGTGTATCAGAGTTTTACAGAAATATCTGCTTTTGTAAAAAAAATGAGAAGTCATGGGTTACCTTCAGGTGAGGCATCTCGTTCAAATCAATTTTTGAGCAAAATGATGATTTCTTTTGAGAGAACAAAACATATTTACCAATATCGTACACCAAGAACATTGAGAACGTACAGTAATATCTTTATCATTGTTTTGCCAATTCTATATGGTCCCTATTTTGCTTATAAAGCCAATGAGTATTCTGTAGGATTGGAATTTGCTATGCCTATTTTATACAGTGTTATTTTGGTGGCTTTAGATAATATTCAATCTCATTTAGAAAATCCTTTTGATCAGCAAGGAGAAGATGATGTTAATTTCAATGTAGAAAAATTTATTGCTAATCTAGAGTAGAGGTCACTGTAATAAAGGGGTAAGAGAGAATTAAAATAGTAATACTATTCCTACTATTTTGTGTGATTTTTATAAGCGAAATCGGTAGAAGTGCTTAGAAATCAAGTTGAAAGGGGGTTTAATTAGTTTTTTTTTAGTAACTTACAAGGCAAATCATTTTGGGCTGGTCTATTGTAATGTTGTATTAATTAACACAAACGCCCTATGAAAAAAATTCTACTAGCACTAGTAACAGTCCTAATTGTAGGATGTGAATTTTTACCCAAAGAATCCAAATTTTCTAAGTTTTCAAAAAACACAATTGAGTTCAGAAACAACACTGTAGTTCTTACAAGTAGTTATGCCAAATCCTCACCAGAAGAGTTTAGAGCAAGGTTAGATTCTTTGACAGATAAACCGAAATTTAAAAAAGTCGCTCTTGATGAATTAAAGAAAATAGAAGATAAAAAAGTTGATTTCGAACTATTTGTAGATGAGAATACTGTAGAGAATTACGTATTTGTATATGTTTGTGATTTTTATCAATTTGATGAGCATAGAGCAGCAAAAGTAGTAGAAGCTATGAATAACCAACTCAAAGATGAGTCGAATATTCAGAAAGTGAGATATAAGAGAATACATGGCCGTTTTTTCTTTACACCAACATCAAAAGTGGTAAAACTTAAGTATTTGAAAGCATTTGAGAAAGAGAAAAAATTTCAAACAGAATATATAGTAGCTTCCAAATCTGGAGGAATCGGATTATCCATCAGCAATCTTGAAGATATTGATTTTGAAAATTCTATAAAACAATTAGCCGTAAAATAGATTACGAATTATTCTTATCTTAGTTCTTTTCCTCATCTAGATATATGTATGATGCAAAGAGCTAAGATATTTTTAATTGTAGTTTTTGTTGTGAGTTGTGCTCGAGAGGTAGAACCAACAGCAAAAAATATTAATACCATATTTGCTTCCAAGGATTTTACTTTTGAATTTAATCGTTCTAATGGAGATAAAGAATCCCTTAGTTTCAGAAATGATTATCTAGTATATAAAAGTGATAAGCCTACCTATCGCAGAGAGATACATTATGATGAAGTACTACTAATTAATAATTTTATACAAAAAACAGTCAATCTTCATTCTGATACGTTAGATCCAGCCATTTCATCTCACTATATTATTAAAAACACAGCTTATAAGGTCATTATTGTTCCAGATCAGGAAGACTTTTATTTTGATGCTTTGATGAAAACATTAAAGCTCGATCAAGTAAAATAATAGGTGATAATAATTAATTGTCTTTGTATTTATTCAAAAAATAATGTAAACGACGTTTCTTGATCAGGGATAGAACGCACCGATAGATTACCACCATGTAGATGCATAATCTGTTTAGAGAGGCTGAGACCAATCCCAGTTCCATCTTTTTTGGTAGTATAAAAAGGTACAAATATTTGGGTTATAATATCAGGATGAATTCCTGAGCCATTATCTTGGATTGTTATATACTTTTTGTCATCGCTAGTAAGACCAGTAATAAATATAAGAGATGCGTTTTCAGTTTCTTTTAATGCCTGAACAGCATTCTTGCATAAGTTGACAAGTATTTGAGTAATCTGCTTTTCGTCTGCATAGATTTCAAGATTTTTATGGTGGCCATGAATATCAAAAGAAATGACATTAAAATCTATTTCTTGACTCATCAAAACTTTTACCTTTTCTAGTAATTCATCTACACTAATTATTTTTTTATCAGGAACAGGTACATTAAGGAAGCTACGGTATGATTGTACAAAAATCATCAAATCATTTCCTTGATTTTTGATAACCTCTAATCCTTTTGCGGTATTACGAATTTTATCTTCATCAATTTTGGTGGCAGATAATATCCCGTTTTTATCTTTGTAGTATCCTAATATAGATTCAGATATAGAGGTGATAGGGGTTACAGAATTCATGATTCAACACCCTAATGAGTTTTATCCACGAGTCTGTCTCTTTTTCGTCCAATTCATTATGTGGACTTGCAAGAGAAATTCGGACAATTTTTCTAAGACCTATGCTGTATTTTTAAGTTTATAAAATTCTAATTCAAC